>JANNXB010000071.1:0-3739 GCA_031409355.1 Betaproteobacteria bacterium
CGCAACCTTCTCCGAGGACGGCGGTTTCGGCACGGTGCAGCGCACCGTAAAGGAGCGCACCGGCCAGGAAGCCAGGTGGGTGCGGACCGACGATGAAGCGAACGCGGTACGCGTAAGGACGCGCGAGATTCTTGCCCAGCCCCTCAGCGCGGACGACGCAGTGCAGCTTGCGCTTCTGAACAACCGGGGACTGCAGGCCACCTACGCCGAACTCGGGATCTCGGAAGCCGATCTCGTCCAGGCCGGCCGCGGACCGAACCTGCGGCTGCACTGGTTGCGGACCAAATTTGGCAACGATGTCACGAAAGTCGAGGAGAGTTTCAGCTTCGACCTGCTCGGCGTCCTGCTGATGCCGCTGCGCCAGAAGATGGAGGCGCGGCGCTTCGAGCGCGTCCAGGCCGAGGTGACGGCCGAAGTGATCCGGGTCGCGTCGGACACCCGCAAGGCCTGGGTACAAGCCGTCGCGGCGGCCGAAGCCGAGCGCTACATGGGGCAGGTGAAGGATGCCGCAGACGCGGGTGCCGAGCTCGCGCGCCGGATGGCCGCCGTAGGCAACTGGTCGAAGCTGAACCAGATGCGCGAGCAGGCGTTCTACGCTGACGCCGCGGCACAGCTGGCGCGCGCGAGGAACGAAGCCCATGCCGCGCGCGAGCGGCTCGTTCGACTGACCGGGCTGTGGGGCGGGGACCTCGAATTCAGGCTGCCAGAGCGGTTGCCGGATCTTCCGGGGGCGCTGCGCGACGGGGGCGAGCTGGAAGCCCGCGCCATGGAGCAGCGGCTGGACGTCAGGGCGGCGAAGCGTGAAGCCGAATGGGTTGCCGAATCGCTTGGCCTTGCCAAGGCGACACGGTTCATCAATGCCCTCGAGTTGGGCCGTGCGCGCACCAAAGAGGGCCATGAGGGGTTTTCCTATGGCTATGTGGTGGGTGTCGAGATACCGATCTTCGACTGGGGCACGGCGCGGGTGGCTCGCGCCGAGGCAACCTACATGCAGGCCGCGCATCGCATCGCCCAGGTCGCGATCGACGCCCGCTCGGAGGTGCGCGAGCTGTACGGCGCCTATCGAACCGCATTCGATCTCGCACGCCACTACCGCGACGAGGTGGTGCCATTGCGCAAGCGCATCTCCGAGGAAATGCTGCTGCGCTACAACGGCATGCTGGCAAGCGTTTTCGAGTTGCTCGCCGATTCGCGGGAGCAGGTCGCCGCGGTGAATTCGTATCTGGGCGCCTTGCGGGAGTTCTGGATCGCCGATGCCGAGCTCCAGGCAAGCCTTTCGGGGCGCGCCGGCGGCGGCACGGCCGCCAAGGGCGCCGACATGCCCTCGCCCGCCATGGGCGGCCGCGGCCATTGAACAGGGACAACGACATGACGACACGCAGGAATTTCCTCAAGACCGCCGGCGCGGCAATGCTCGGCACGGCGGCGGTAAGCCGCGCCGCCCAGGGCGCCGTGCCCGAAGCACCGAGCATGGACAAAGCCTCGACGCAACCGCCGCTCGCGCCGGCCAGCGGGCGCCCATACAACCCGGTGGTGACCCTGAATGGCTGGACCCTGCCGTGGCGCATGAAGGATGGCGTCAAGGAGTTTCACCTCGTCGCCGAACCGGTGGTGCGCGAGATTGCGCCGGGGATGAAAGCGCATCTCTGGGGCTACAACGGGCAATCGCCCGGGCCGACGATCGAGGTGGTGGAGGGCGACAAAGTGCGCCTCTTCGTCACCAACAAGCTGCCCGAGCACACCACCATCCACTGGCACGGGCAACGGCTGCCCAACGGCATGGACGGCGTGGGCGGCTTGAACCAGCCGCAGATTCCGGTGGGCAAGACCTACGTGTACGAGTTCACGGCCAAGCGGCCGGGCACGTTCATGTATCACCCGCATGCCGACGAGATGACGCAGATGGCGATGGGCATGATGGGCTTCTGGGTCACGCACCCGAAGAATCCCGGCGCCATGCGCGTGGACCGCGATTTCGTGTTCCTGCTCAACGCCTACGACATCGATCCCGGCAGCCGCACTCCGAAGGTCAACACCATGCTCGACTTCAACCTGTGGACCTGGAACTCGCGCGCCTTCCCGGGCATCGACCCGCTGGTCTGCCGCCTGGGCGACAAGGTGCGCATCCGCATCGGCAACCTTACGATGACCAACCACCCGATCCACCTTCACGGCCACGAGTTCGTGGTGACCGGCACCGATGGTGGTCCGACTCCGCCGGGATCGCGTTGGCCGGAGGTGACCGCCGATATCGCCGTCGGCCAGATGCGCGACATCGAATTCGACGCCACTGATGCGGGCGACTGGGCGTTCCATTGCCACAAGTCGCACCACACCATGAATCCCATGGGTCATGAGGTGCCGAACATGATCGGCGTCGACCACCGCGGCGTGGCCGAGAAAATCATCCGCCTGGTGCCCGAGTACATGGTTATGGGCGAGCGCGGCATGGCAGACATGGGGGAGATGGAAATGCCGTTGCCCGACAACACGCTGCCGATGATGACCGGCACCGGGCCATTCGGCGCCATCGAAATGGGCGGCATGTTCACCACCGTGAAGATCCGCCAGGGTCTCGCGCGCAACGATTACAAGGATCCCGGCTGGTACCAGCACCCGGAGGGCACGGTGGCCTATGAATGGAAAGGCGAGCCGCCAATCGCCGAGCGCAAGGCGCCGGCGACGGCCCGCGGCGCGACGCTGAAAGTCCGCAAGCCAGGCGGCCATGGCAATCATTGATTCACCCTGTCACCCACGAAAGAGGAGATTGCAATGCAACGAGCTCTGATCGCAGTGCTGGCATCCTTCGCGCTTATATCGGCGCACGCCGTCGCACACGGCGACAAGCCGAAGCCGGAAGCGTCGAAAGACGGCAAGGGCGACAAGAAAAGTGATCACAAGGACAAAGGCCATGACAAAAAGCACTGATTCGCGGCGCGCGGTCCGAATGCTCGCGTTCGCCGTCGCGCTCGCGGCGGTTCCACTTTCGGCATATCCGCATGGCGACGCCAAGCACGAGAAGAAAGCCGCCAAGCCCATTTCGACGGAAGAGAAAAACTTCGGGCGCGAAGGCGATCCGAAGAAGGCGTCGCGCACGGTCAGGATCGACATGAGCGACAGGATGCGCTTCACACCCGCCAGCCTCACCATCAAGCAAGGCGAAACCGTGAAGTTCGTGGTGAAAAACAGCGGCAAGGTGATGCATGAGATGGTCATCGGCACGATCAAGGAACTGAAAGAACACGCCGAGATGATGAGAAAGCATCCCACCATGGAGCATGACGAGCCTTACATGGCCCACGTCGCGCCCGGCAAAACCGAGACCATGGTCTGGCAGTTCACCAAAACGGGCGATTTCAATTTCGGCTGCCTGGTGCCGGGGCATTTCGAGGCCGGGATGATCGGCAAGGTGACGGTCAAGTAATCCGATGTTTTTGCTGCTTCGATCAAAGGAAAAGTCATGAAAACAATTCTTTCCGCATTCGTAATCACCGTATTCGTCCTTGGCGCCGCACCGGCGCTGGCCGACAAAGACCACGCCAAGCATCAAGCCGGGAAGGCGGAGATGATCGACGGGGAGGTCCGCAAAGTGGACAAGGACACGAAGAAGATCACCATCAAGCACGGCCCGATGCCGAGTTTCGACATGCCGGGGATGACCATGGTGTTCCAGGTCAAGGACCCGGCGCTGTTGGACAAAGTGAAGGCGGGCGACAAGGTGATGTTCCAGGCCGAGAAG
>JANNXB010000072.1:0-4702 GCA_031409355.1 Betaproteobacteria bacterium
AAGATGTGGGTCGGCACGCGCGGCATCGGCCGCATCTACGAGGTCAGCAACGAGGGCGACAAGCGCACGGTCAAGGTGGTGGCGGAAAAGCTCACGCAGCCCACCTCGGTGTACGCCAACGGCGCGCTCTACGTCTTCGCCATCGACAAGGTGCTGCGCTACGACAACGCCGCCAAGGGCGTCGCGGGCCAGCCGGTCGACATGACCGCGGCCTTCAACCTGCCGCCGATGCAGCACCACAACTGGAAGTACGTGCGCGTCGGCGCCGACAAGAAGCTCTACGTGCCGTTCGGCGCGCCCTGCAACATCTGCGAGCCTGAAAAGCCGTACGCGCAGATTCGCCGCTACAACATGGACGGCTCGGGCATGGAAGTCATCGCGACCGGCGTGCGCAACACGCAGGGCTTCGACTGGCATCCGAAGACGGGCGAGCTGTGGTTCACCGACCACGGCCGCGACTGGCTCGGCGACAAGGGCCCGGAAGACGAGCTGAACCGCCTGGCGAAACCGGGGCAGAACTTCGGCTACCCGTATTGCCACGCCAACAAGGTCGTCGACCCGGACGTCGCCAAGGGCAAGAAGGACGCCTGCAAGGACGTGACGCTGCCGGTGACCACCATGGGGCCGCACACCGCCGTCATGGGCATCCACTTCTACACCGGCGACATGTTCCCGAAGGAGTACCAGGGCGTAGCGTTCGTCGCGCGCAAGGGCTCCTGGAACCGGACCACCAAGATCGGCTACGACGTGGTGACGGTCAAGGCGGGTCCGGACGGCAAGGGCGCGAAAGTCACGCCGTTCGCCACCGGCTTCATGGACCCGAAGGACAACAGCTTCTGGGGCCGGCCGGCGTACCTCGCGCAACTGAAGGACGGCTCGCTGCTGGTCTCGGATGAGCAACTGGGCGCGATCTACCGCATCAGCTACAGCGCGCCAGCGAAGAAATAATGCTTCTGGCTGGGAAGGGGCGGTGGGCTCTGCTCGCCGCCCTTTTTATTTCCACTGCACAGGCGCAAAACACCTCCACTTGCGCCGCCTGCCACGGCCCAGACGGCAACTCGCAGATCGCCGGCACGCCCTCGATCGCCGGTCAGCCGCGCATCTTCCTCGAGAACTACCTGGTGATGACGCGCGAAGGGCTGCGCGGCAACGACGTCATGCGCGCCCTGCTGAAGGGGGTCCCGGACAAGGACCTGGTTGCGCTTTCAAGGCATTACTCGGGCTTGAAAGCAAAAACAGGAACGGACCCCATAGACAGGAAGCTTTTCGAAAAAGGAAAAAACATTGCAGCAAACAACCGCTGCGCGAGTTGCCACGAGAAGACCTACCAGGGCCGCGAGCAGATGCCGCGCCTCGCCGGCCAGCGCGAGGAGTTCCTCGCCGAGGTCATGCTGCAGTACCGCCACAACAAGCGGCCCGGCGGCGATACCATGATGAATGCCGCGCTGCACGGAATTCCTGAAGCGGATTTCAAAGCCCTGGCGCACTATTTCTCCAGGTTGAAATGAGGATTTTTCTTTTCCTGCTGGGAAGTTCTATTTGTGTAAATTCAAATGCACAAACATCTGATGCCGTGACAGTCACAGGCACGCGGGTCGAGCGGCCCAGCATGGAAGTCCCCGCCGCCATCGACCGCGTCGAGGCCGAGGACATCCGCTTCGCGCGGCCGATGGTCAACCTGTCGGAATCGCTCAACCGCGTGCCGGGCATCGTGGTGCAGAACCGGCAGAACTACGCGCAGGACCTGCAGATCACCTCGCGCGGCTTCGGCGGGCGCTCGACCTTCGGCGTGCGCGGCCTGCGCCTGATCGCCGACGGCATTCCGGCGAGCTTTCCCGACGGCCAGGGCCAAGTGTCGCACTTCGACCTGGGCTCCGCGGAACGCATCGAAGTGCTGCGCGGGCCGCTGGCGGTCATGTACGGCAATGCCTCGGGCGGCGTCATCAACGTCCTCACCGAGCGCGGCGAACCCGGCATCACCGGAGATTTCTCCCTTGGCTCCTTCAATACCAGCAGGATTGGATTGAAAGCCGGATTCGACGGCGGGCTCGTCAGCGCATCCCGCTTCCATACCGGCGGCTACCGCCAGCACAGCGCCGCCGACCGCGAGCAGATGAACGCGAAATACGCGTTGCGGATGGGTCCCTCGTCCAGCCTGACGCTGGTGGCGAACGTGTTCGCCAGCCCGGAGACCGAGGACCCGCTCGGGCTCACGCGCGCGCAGATGAATGCCGACCCCCGGCAGGTGGCCGCCACGGCGCTGACCTTCAACACGCGCAAGAGCCAGGCCCAGCAGCAGCTTGGAGGGAGTTTCGCGCACGACTTCTCCGGCTGGAAGCTGAATGCCGCCCTGTACGGCGGGCACCGGGTGGTGCGCCAGTACCTCGCGATTCCGCTGGCGACGCAGAACGCGGCGACGCATTCTGGCGGCGTGGTCGACCTCGATCGCGGCTACGGCGGCGGTTCGCTGCGCCTGACGCGCGATACGACATTGCTTGGCCAACCCTTCGGCCTGACCCTCGGCACCGAACTGGAGCGCATGGCCGAGCGGCGCCGCGGCTTCATCAACAACAATGGCGACCTCACGAACCTGAAGCGCGACGAGGACGACACGGTGACCGCCACCGCGGCCTACGCTCAGGGAGAATGGCGTTTTGCCGAACGCTGGATCGCCCTCGCCGGCCTGCGCGCCAATCGCGTCCAGTTCCGCGCCGTGGACTACTTCATCGCCGGGATCAACGGCGACGACAGCGGCGCGAAGAGCTACAGCGCGGTGACGCCGGTGGGCGGCATCCTCTACAAGCTCTCGGGCTCGACCTCCCTCTACGCCAACGCCGGCCGCGGCGTCGAGACCCCCACCTTCGCCGAACTCGCCTACCGCACCACCGGCGCGGGGCTGAACTTCGGCCTCGCCGCCTCGCGCAGCCGGCACCTGGAGGCGGGCATCAAGACGCTCATCGGCGGCCGCCTGCGCCTGAACGCGGCGCTGTTCGACATCACGACGCGCGACGAGATCGCCATCGAAAGCAATGCCGGCGGGCGCTCCACCTTCAAGAACGCCGGCCGCACGCATCGCGGCGGCTTCGAGCTCGGCGCCTCGGCCACCCTGCCCTACGGCTTCGACGCCCTGCTCGCCTGGACACGCACCGAAGCGAAGTTCCGCGACACTTTCGCATCCGTTGCGGGGACGCCGGCGGCGGCGGTCACGGTTCCCGCCGGCAGCTACCTCCCCGGCGTGCCGCGCTCCAGCCTGTACGCCGAAGTGCGTTGGCGCCATGCGCCCAGCGGCTTCAGCGCCGCCCTCGAATTCCAGCACAAGGCGCGCGTCTGGGTTGACGACCGCAACAGCGAAGCCGCCGACGCCTCCAACGTGACGAACCTCGCCGCCGGCTTCGTCCAGGTTTCAGGCCAATGGCGGTTCTCGGAATACGTCCGCGTGGACAACCTCACCAACCGGCGCTACGCCGGCTCGGTGGTGGTGAACGACGCCAACCTGCGCTTCTACGAACCCGCCCCGGGGCGCAACACCATCATCGGCGTGCAGGCCAGACTGGGGTATTGATACGCGTAGCTACCGCAGCACTTTATTCGATCCTCTGCGGCCTATCTCGGAGTCCGCTTTCTTGGCAGATCCGCTTGATTCCGTGGACATTCATCCCTCCCCAAGCAGCCTATCTCCCCTGATATGTGCCTCAACAAGGCGCAGAAACAGGATAGTGTGAATACATACAGTCGGCTAAACGCCTGATTCGGCAGGGCGAATGACAGACCGAAATGGTAGGGTGTCGAATTGACCGCCAATTAGGGAGGTCACATTCGTTGGGCTTCACGAGCGGAAGCTTGACTGAAGTATCCGTTCGGATACAATGCCGGGGTGCTCTCTGTTCGCCTCACGCAGGCATTTCAAGTTTGGCTTGATGGCCTACGTGACCAGAAGGCACAGGTTCGTATCGCCGCAAGACTCCGGTTAGCGGAAGCGGGAAACCTCGGCGACTGGAAACCAGTCGGAGGCAAGGTGTCGGAGATGCGTGTGGACTTTGGTCCAGGGTATCGCCTGTACTTCACCCGCCGCGGAAGCGTTTTGATCGTCATGCTCGCCGGCGGTGAGAAGTCGTCCCAGACACGCGACATAAAGCGAGCGCAGCAGATCCTCAAGGAATTGGAGCAAAATCTATGAGCAAGACCAAGACTCAATCAAAACTGGTGCCATTCGACGCCGCCAGATACCTCACTGACGACGCTGCGGTCGCGGAATACATGACAGCGGTTCTCGAGACAGAAGATCCTGATCTCTTGCTCCTGGCGCTTGGGGACGTTGCACGCGCCCGGGGTATGGCACAGGTGGCCAAAGAAACTGGACTCGGGCGCGAAAGTCTCTACAAGGCGCTCGCGCCCGGCGCCAAGCCGCGCTTTGACACTGTACTGAAAGTTGCTCGCGCACTTGGCGTGCGGCTCACCGCACATCTAGCAAAGGCCAGCGTGAAGCCCAACCCCTCAATCCAGCGGACGGGCCGCCAGCACCGCGCCAGTTCAGGCGGTGTCATGGCCCGCCGCTGATTGAGCACGTTCGGTGGCAAGAAATCCGAAGGGCGTAGAATTGCGCCCAACCTGTCGAGGTGCCACATGAATTTCACGATTGAACACGAACGCGAAGAAGATGGTCGCTGGTTAGCGGAGGTGCCTGAGCTGCCTGGTGTTCTCG
>JANNXB010000073.1:0-3695 GCA_031409355.1 Betaproteobacteria bacterium
CGAACAGGAGCAGCATCCTAGAAACCATATTCGATGCCTCCCGGGCGAAACGTGGCGCGCGCGCGGCGCGCCGAATGGCATTGCATGTTCACCGCCACCGGGTTCATGGTGATGTGGGTAGCGGCGGTCTCGACGTGCACCGCGAAAGCGGTCGAATCACCGCCCAGGCCTTGCGGCCCGACGCCGAGCATGTTGACCGCCTTCGTCAGCGCCTCCTCAAGTTTCGCGCCCTCCGGGTCTTCGCAGCGCGAGCCGAGCGCGCGCGTCGCCGCCTGCTTGGCGAGGTGCACGCACAGGTCGGAAGTGCCGCCGACGCCCACGCCGACGATGACCGGCGGGCAGGTCTTGCCGCCGGCCTCCAGCACGCAATCGACGACAAAGGTCTTGATCGCGTCCACGCCCTCGGCGGGAATCGCCATCTTCAGCCAGGAGTTGTTTTCCGAACCCGAGCCTTTCGGAATCATTTCGATTTCCAGGATTTTTTCTTCATCTGAAAATTCGAAATGAATGATCGGCACGCCGCGGCCCGACGAATTCTGCTCGTTGACGCGCGTGGTCGGGTGCACGATTGAGGAACGGAACGAGTATTCGCGCGTCGAACGCGCACAGCCGCGCCGGATCGCTTCCTTCAGGTCGTGGCCGTCCACCTCGACGCCGCGGCCAAGGCGCACGTTGTAGATCGGGATGCCGGTGTCCTGGCACAGGAGCGTCTGCGTGTCTTCGGCCACCTTGATATTCAGGAGCATGGTGCCCAGCACGCGCTGCGCGCCGGCATCCGACTCGCCCGCCACCAGCCGGTCGAAGCCCTGCTTTACATCGGGCGGCAGCAGCTTCAGTGCCCGGATGTAGAGCTCCTTCGCCGCCTCCTCGACCTGCTGCAGATCTACCTTCACTCGACTTTGATTTTTCGCTCGCGCACCACGCGCGCCCAGAGCGTCGTCTCGGCTTTCATGGCCGCGCCCATTTCCTCGGGCGTATTGCCGACCGGCGCGAGGCCCTGAACATAAAGGCGCGCGCGCATCTCGGTGGACTCGAGCGCCTTCTTCGTATCAAGGTACACCTTCTGGATGATGTCCCTCGAAGTACCGGTGGGAGCGACGATGCCGAACCAGCCGGTGTTCTCGAAGCCCGAAAGGGTGCGCGCGATCGGCGGCACGCCGGGCAACTGGGCGAACTCCGTCTTGCTGGTCACGCCGAGCGCGCGCAGGCGCCCCGAGCCGATGTGGCCGATGGCCGCTGCGACGTTGGTCACCGCGAAAGCGGTGTCGCCACCGACCAGACCCACCAACGCCGGGCCTTCGCCCTTGTAGGGCACCTGCACCGCGTCGATGCCCGCGGCGTTGACGAAATTTTCCGCCGCCAGGTGAGTCTGCGAACCTATTCCGGCATGGCCGAAGGTGAGCTTGCCGGGCTGCGCCTTCGCAGCATCGATCACTTCCTTCACGCTCTTGTAGGGAGAACTGGCCGGCACCACCAGCACCTGCGGCCCCGAAACCACGTTCGTGACCGGCACGAAATCCTTCTCGGGGTTGTAGGCCATCTTCGCGTAGATGTGCTGGTTGGCCGTCATCACCGAACCCGAGGGAAAGAAGAAGGTGTAGCCGTCGGGCGCCGCGCGCGCCGCTTCGGCCGCGCCGACGCCGCCGCCCGCGCCGCCGCGGTTCTCGATCACCACCGTCTGGCCCCAGATCTCGGTCAGCTTCTGGCCGAGCATGCGCGCCGAGATGTCGGTCGCGCCACCGGGCGGGAAAGGCACGATGAAGCGCACCGACTTTTGCGGCCAGTTCTGAGCATGCGCGGTGGAGGAAAGCGCAAACAGCAGCCCGATTGCGAGCGCCGTTGCCGCCACGACAGCGGCGAGGGTTTTCTGCCAGTCACGCCAGGGAAGGAATTCAATCATGAGTATTCTCACGCCTCCGGTCAGGTGAATTGCCAACAGCAGCACGATGGCCCACTCGCTTGCCTTGACGAGCGGCTGGTCAGTCCAGCGCAAGAAAGATTCTAGCCTTGCTTCTCCGTGCAGCGCCTGCCCCAGGGCCCAGAAATGTAACGGCAGGAACAGCGCCAGCGCGATCCCTGAGAGTCGGTGGATCAGGGCAAAGTTCCTCATGAAAATACCCCAAGCACGGCCCGCATGCCCATGAACCCCAGAATTGAAGAAAACAGGACCAGAACCCAGTCCCGCGACGGACCGCGCCATTTGAGCCATTCGCCGAGCACCGCGCGCAGGCCGATCGGCACGTGCACCACGATGGCCAGCACGAACAGCGAATAAAACAGGAACCACGCAGCGCTGCCTTGCGTCCGGGAAAGAATCTCCGCCGCCGTGAGGCCGCCGCGCACCGCGTAGATCATGGTGGCGAGGTGGACCAGCACGCAAACACCGAGCACCGTCGCGCTCGCCCGCTGGGCAATCCAGAGAAAAGACTCTGTCCTGAAATTCAAAGCTGTCCCTGGATTACCGCCTTCGCGACCGCCCTTTTCAAACCAGCGATTCCCGCCGTCGGCGAAATCTGCTTCGGGCAATGCTCGGTGCAGCTCATGTGGGTGTGGCATGAATGGCAGCCCGCGTCGCCCGCCACCGCGCGCAGCCTTTCCATAGTTTTTGAATCCCTTTCATCTTTAACCAATGTCCAGGCGCGATTCAATGCCGCCGGCCCGAGATACTCCGGATTCTGCGACACCACGTCGCAGGCGCTGTAGCAGACCGCGCAACCAATGCACTCGATGCCAGCATTGGCCAGCTTACGGTCCTCTGATTCCGGTGGGACATTCACGAAGTCATCGTGCCGGGTGCGCTTTCCCTCGAACGCGCCCTTCGCCCTGGCCCATTTGTCGAAGAACTCGCGCATGTCGGTGACCAGGTCGCGGATCACGGGCAGGTTGCGCAAGGGCGCGATCTCCATGTGATCGCCCTTGACGACTTTGTCGACGTGCGTGCGGCAGGTCCAGCGCGGTACGCCATTCACGGTCATGGCGCAGGAACCGCACATGCCGACGCGGCAGGCGAAGCGGTAGGCGAGCGTGGGATCGAGAGAGCGCTGGATGTGCGTCACCACGTCGAGTACCGTCTGGCTCGCGTGGCGCGGTACCTCGAACGTCTGGTAACTGCCCGCGGCGGCGCCCCGCCAGACGCGGACGTTCAGTGTGCTAGCGCTTCGCATGGCGGCAAGGCATCAAGAATTCCTGTCGATTTGCATCGGCTAGCATAGCCCAATCATTCTGACTAAACTTGGCGGGATCATGGAAAAGCGCATCGTGACCAGTCATCTCTATATGGCGCTGGAGGAAAAACGGCGCCTTCTGACCCTGGAGGCGCTCGCCGACGTCAAGGCCGGACGCACACACGATCACGCCGAAATCGAAGCCTGGGCCGCATCTCTCGGCGCACCGAAGCGAAAGGCCTGCCCCTAGCGTGGCGTTGATCGGGGACTAGAAAAATCGCTACGAGCTTGCAGCAAGCGACGTACTCCTGCTGCGCATCTTCCACAGCCGCGTAGACCGCTGAGCGGTCACGACCAGGCATTTCATTCGATGACCTTGGTTGCGCGCAGCATGGTCGTAGGCGAAAGTTTGACGCCGATCGCCTTCGCCGTTTTCATGTTGACGACCAGCTCAAACCGCTCCGGCTGCTCGACCGGCAGGTCACCCGGCTTCGCGCCGCGCAGGATCTTGTCCACCAGCGCCGCCGTGCG
>JANNXB010000074.1:0-3442 GCA_031409355.1 Betaproteobacteria bacterium
ACGTAGCGCGGCACGCCGCTCTTGATTGCCTGGCGGATCAGGGTCGGCACCTGGATGCTGTCGGGATTCGCGCCGCGCCCCTCGCCGTAGATGAGGCCGGGACAGAGCACCACCGAGCGCACGCCCTGGGCGGCCGAGGCAAGCACCGAACGATGCACCGCGACGCGCTGGATTTTCTCCGGCAGCGGATCGAGGGGCGTGTCCTCATGAAATACCTTCGGCGACAATTTCCCCGCGACCTTGTCGCCAACCACGCTCGTGCCGCTGGTGTGCAAAAACGCCTTGCCGGATCCAGCGAGGCCTTCGAGGATGGCTGCGACCACGAACGGGTCCTCGGCGTTGGCGCAGTTGATGACGGCTTCCGCCTCACGCGCCGCGTTCCTGACCAGGCTGTGGCTGCCCAGGTCGCCGCGCACGGCTTCCATACGGTGGGCGCGCAGTTTGGCCGCTGCGTCCTCGGAGCGGGCGAGCCCGGCGACGGCGTGGCCGGCCTTGATGAGCGAATCGGCCACGGTTCCGCCGATGTAACCAGAAGCACCCGTCATGAAGATTTTCATGTTTGTTCGTATCGCTCCCTTATCGTGCGCAGAACATCATCGGGATCACGCTTCCACCAATCCAGTTCCGAGAAGATCTCGACTTCATGGAAGCCGGAATATCCGGCGGCTTCGATCCAATTTCTTATTTTTTCCAATTCAATAATTCCGTCACCCATCATGCCGCGGTCGTTCAGCAGATCGCGCGTCGGCACCAGCCAGTCGCAGATGTGGTACGCGAGGATTCGCTTTCCGGCCCGCTTGATCTGTTGCTCAAGCTTGGGATCCCACCAGACGTGATAGACGTCGACAGCGACACCGATGCCCTCACCCAAAGCGTCGCAAACATCCAGCGCCTGTTCCAGCGTGTTGATGCACGCGCGCTCGGCGGCCTGCATCGGGTGCAACGGCTCGATGGCAAGAGGCACGCCGGCCTTTCTTGCTGCGGGAAGAATGGCCGAAATACCGTCGAGAATTCTGTCTCTTGAAAGTCCCAGGTCCTTTGAACCGGGAAGCAATCCGCCCACCACCAGCACAAGGCATTGCGCCTTGAGTTCGTGTGCTTCCTCGACGGCGCGCATATTGTCTTCAAGAAAATTCGGGGAAGTAAAAAATCCCCCCCTGCACAAGCCCGTCACGGTCAGGCCATTGGCTTTGATCGCCTTCGCCGCACTCTTCAGGCCCATCTCGGCCAGCTTGTCGCGCCAGGGCGCGATGCCGCGGATGCCGTGACGCGCGCAACCCTCGATCGCCTGCGCAAGCGTCCACTGCGCCTTGATGGTTGCCGTGTTGAGCGACAGCAGGGAAGGATCGGGCGCGCTAGGCACGGAAACGTTCCAGCGCGCCGCGGTCGACTTCGATGCCGAGCCCGGGCTGCTGCGGCAACTCGAGCCAACCGTCCCGCTGCCGCAGCGGATTGTCCACCAGCTGCTCGCGGAACGGATGCGCCGAGCAGTCGTACTCGAACACCGGCTCGTCGGCATGCAGCGACGGGTTGGCGAGCGGCAGCGCGCAGATCAGGTGCAGCGACGCCGCCTGGCCCACCGATGAGCCCCAGACGTGCGGATTGACCTGCACGCCGTGGGCGAGCGTGAGCGCGGCGATATGACGGCAGGCGGTAAAACCGCCCGCCGCGCAGACATCGGGTTGCGCGATGTCCACGGCACGCGCATCGAGCAGGTGCCGGAAGCCGAACACGGTGAACTCGTTCTCCCCGCCCGCGATCGGCACATCGAGCTTCGCGCGCAATTCGCGGTAGCCGGCGAGGTCCTCTGCGGCGACCGGCTCCTCGTACCAGCGCAGGTCATGCGGCGCCAAGGCGCGCCCGAGGCGCGCCGCGTCGGCGACGCCATAAGCATGATTGGTATCGATCATCATGCGCATGCCGCGCCCCGCGATCGCGCCTGCCACCGCCTGCATCACCGCAATGTCATCCGCGACGCCGAAGCCCAGCTTTATTTTCAGATACCGGAATCCCTCCGCCGCGCGCTGTTGCGCTTCCGCGGCCAGGCGCGGCGCTTCGCCCTGGCCCGCGACGCGGTAGAAGCCGGTCGCGTAGACCTGCACCCGGTCGCGATGCGCCCCGCCGAGCAGCCGCCACACCGGCTGGCCGAGGCTCTTTCCGGCAATATCCCAGAGCGCGATGTCTACGCCGCTGATCGCCGCGATCATCGCGCCCTTCATGCCGTAGTCGCGCGTTTGCATGTACATGCGGTGCCAGAGCGGCTCGATCTGCAGGGGATCGGCCCCGATCAGCAGCGGCTTGAGGGCCGACTCGATCGCCGCCGCGGCGATCTGCGGTGGTTGCAACCCCTGGCATAGCGCTTCGCCCCAGCCGGTGAGTCCGGCGTCGGTCTGCACCTCAACGATGCAGGCGCCGCGCCGCTTCACCCAGCCCTGCGAGAACGCGAATGGCGTCTCCAGATCGCTCGCCAGGCAATGGGTCTTGACGGCAACGATCTTCATTACAGCGTCCCGGGCGGGAACAGCCTGGGAAGAAACAGAGGCACGCTTGGCCAGATGATGATGATCGCCAGCACCAGCAACATCGGTATCAGCATGATCATGGTGTCCTTCATCACGTCGATCATGCGGACCTTGGCCACGGCGCAGGAGATCATCAGGCACAGGCCGTAGGGCGGCGTCACCAGGCCGAAGGCGAGCGAGACGATGCCGACGATGGCGAAATGCACCGGGTCCAGGCCGACCGCCTTGGTGAGCGGCTCGAGGATGGTGCCGACGATGATGATCGCCGGAATGGCGTCGAGGAAGCAGCCGACCACCAGGAAGCAGAAGGCGACGAAGAACAGGGTGGTGGTGGGCCCCATATTCCAGGCCGAGACGCCCTGGAGGATCGCCGCCGGGATCTGGTAGTAGGCAAGCAGCCAGCCGAAGGCGCTCGCGGTGCCGACGCAGAACAGCGCCACCGCGGCGAGTCTGCCCGTATCCAGCAATGCGTTGTTCGCCCCCTTGAAGCCCATTTCGCGATACACCAGCATCGACAGCGCCCCCGCGTACAGCACCGCGATACAGGCCGACTCGGTGGCGGTGAACCAGCCGAAGATCTTGCCGCCGACAATGATGAAAGGCGTCATGAGCGCCGGGATCGAAATCGCGGCCGATTTCAGCATTTCGCCGAAACTCGCCTTCTCGTACTTCGGATAATTGCGCCTTACCGCGTAGGCGTGCACGGTTGCCATCTGCGCCAGGCCGATGAGCAGCCCGGGGACGATCCCGGCGAGCATCAGCGCACCGATCGACACCTGCAGCACGCCGCCCCAGACGATCATCAGGATGGAGGGCGGGATGATCACCGCCATCACCGCCGACACCGCGGTGATCGCCACCGAGAAGCTGACGTCGTAGCCTTCCTTGACCTGCGCCTCGATGAAGATCTTCGACTGGCT
>JANNXB010000075.1:0-6056 GCA_031409355.1 Betaproteobacteria bacterium
CAGCATGCGGTTGTTCGGAATGTCGCTCCAGACGAGCGAACGGGTATCCCCCAGCCACACCGGACCTTCCGCCCAGCGACAGCCGGTGTAGAGCCGCTCCACCTTGGTGAGCGGCATGCGGTACTTGTTGAACGCCTCGTCGACGACGACGATCGCGGGGTCGGGATAGCGTTGGCTGGGTTGCCAGTCGTTTTCCTGCCTGTCGTTCTCCTTCATGCTCATTTCATGATTCCCGGAAGCCAGAGGGAGATGGCCGGAATATACGTTACCAGCAGCAGCGCCAGGCACATGGCGCCGTAGAAAGGCCACAATTCCTTCGACACCTGCTCCATGGTCACCTTGCCTATGGCGCAGCCGACAAACAGCGTCGGCCCCACGGGCGGGGTGATCAAGCCGATGCCCAGGTTCAGGATCATGACGATGCCGAAGTGCACCGGATCGATGCCGAGCTTCAGGATCACCGGCATGAAGATCGGCGTGCAGATCAGCAGCATCGGCGCCAGGTCCATGAAGGTGCCCAGCAGCAGCAGCAGGATGTTCACTAGCAGCAGGAACACGTACTTGTTCTCCGAGATGCTGAGGAAGAACATCGTCACCTTGGCCGGGATCTGCATGATGGCCATCATGTAGCCGAAGCCGACGGAAAAGCCGATCAGCATCATCACCATCGCCACCGTCTTGACGACGCGGTGCACGAGGTGCGGCAGGTCGCGCCACTTGTAGTCCCGGTAGACGAGGAAGGTGACGAGGAAGGCGTAGACGCAGGCCACTGCCGCCGATTCGGTGGCGGTGAACACGCCCGAGAGGATGCCGCCCATGATGATGAACACCGTCACCAGGCCCCAGACCGCGTCCAGCACGATCTTCGGCACCTGCTTTAGCGCCACGGGCTCGGATATGGGGAACTGGCGCTTGTGCGAGGTCCACAGCACCAGGCCGATCAGGCACGCCCCGAACAGCAGGCCCGGCAGGATGCCGGCGAGGAACAGGCTCGCCACCGAAATCGTGCCGCCGGCGGCGAGCGAGTAGATCACCGCGTTGTGCGAGGGCGGGATCATCAGCGCCTGCACCGAGCCGCAGATGGTGACGTTGGTGGCGAACACGCGCGGATAGCCCTGCTTGACCATCTGCGGGATCATCACCGAGCCGATCGCCGAGGTGTCCGCCACGGAAGAGCCCGAGATGCAGCCGAACAGGGTGCTCGCGAGCACGTTCACCACCGCCATGCCGCCGCGGATGAAGCCGACGAACACCTTGGCGAGATTGATCAGGCGCGTGGCCATGCCGCCCTCGGCCATGATCGCGCCGGCAAGGACGAAGAACGGGATCGCGAGCAGGGCGAAATCGTCGGTGCCGTCGGAGATCTTGAGCATCACCGCTTCGAGAGGTATGTCGACATACAGCGCGGCAACGATTGCGGCCAAGCCAAGCGCATAGGCGACAGGCACCCCCAGCGCGCAGAGCAGGCAGAAGGATCCGAGCAGGACCAGGACGTCCATGGGCTATTCCAGCTCCGTGGCCTGGTCGCTGTACATGATCGAACTTTGCGGCGGCGGGCCCACCCAGACTTTCTCAATGAGGAACAGCAGCGTGAGCAGGCCAGCGACCGGGATCGGCGCATATACGATTGCCACCGACAGCGCCGGAAACTCCGCCATGGTGGAGTGCTGGGTGGCGATGCAAAGCTGGATGCCGTAGACCAGCATGAACAGGGCGGTCGCCGCCATGCAGGCGTCCACGCCCCAAAGCATGGCTTTCCTGACCTTGGCGCTCACCGCATTCAGCAGCGCCTCGACCGCGACGTGCACGTTGGCCCGGTAGACCGCGGCTCCCCCGAGAAAGGAAAACATCACCATCATGATGACAGCCGCCGGCTCGGGCCATGCCATCGGGTTGTTCATGACATAGCGCATGAACACGCCCGCCGGAATGATCAGCGTGATCGCCACCAGCGCGGTGCCCGAGAGCACGACGCAGGCGATGTACAGCCACTCCATTGCCAGTTGATATTTCTTTTTCAAGACAAAAAAACGGGCCGCCGAGGCGACCCGTTTCTCCGGCCGGGCGAAATTACTTCGTGTCCTGGATCTGCTTTAGCAGCGCCGCGTACTTGGCGCCGTACTTGTCGCGGATCGGCTGGGTGGCCTTGAAGAACGCCGGCTTGTCGGCCTCCACGAACTTGATCCCTGCGGCCTTCAGCTTGGTCTCGGCCTCGCCGACGTACGCATCCCACAGCTGGCGCTGCTCGATCTGCGCTTCGCGCGAAACCTTCTTCAGCAGGGCCTGGTCTTCCTTGGACATCGTTTCCCAGTTGCGCTTCGAGAACACGAAGATCTCCGGGATGATCAGGTGACCGGTGAGGCTGTACACCTTGCTTACCTGGTAGTGATTCTGCGCGAGGAGGGTGGGCGGGTTGTTCTCCGCGCCGTCCACCACGCCAGTCTGCAGGGCGCTGTAGAGTTCGTTGAAGCCCATCGCCACGCCATTGCCGCCCATCGCGTTCATGGTCTCCACGAACAGCGGATTGCCCATCATGCGGATCTTCATGCCCTTGAGATCCGCCGGCTTGGTGACCGGCTTGTTCGAGTAGACATGGCGGGTTCCGGCATCCATCCAGCCCAGCACGATCAGGCGCGAGGTTGGCGCGTTGGAGGTGCGCTCCAGCAGTTCCTGGCCGATCGGTCCGTCGATCACCCGGCGCATATGGCCTTCGTCGCGGAAGATGAACGGCATGTTGAACACGTTCAGGTCATCCACCACCGGGCCCATCGCGCCCACCGAAATGCGCGCGATCTGCAGCGCACCGACCTGCGCCTGCTCGATCATCTCTTTCTCGCCGCCGAGCTGCATCGAGGGGAACATCTGGATCGAGATGCGGCCGTTGGTCTGCGCCTCCAGCTTCTTGCCCATGCGCTGGATCGCCTCGACCGTGGGATAGCCGAGCGGGTGGACGTCGGACGCTTTCCAGACTTGCTTTTGTTGGGCGCCGGCCGGCAGGGCCAGGGCGGCCGCGAGCGCGGCGGCGGTCAGTAGCAGGGTTCTGCGAATCATGGTGGTCTTCTCCCCTTGTTAACCAGTTGGGTAATTTATACTCAGTGGCCACCCCATGTCCAGAATCCTTCTCACCCATTCGCCTGACACGCTCCGCAACTATTATGGGGAGCGCGCACTTGCCGGATTGAGGGCGCTCGGCGAAGTGATTCTTAATTTAAATGAAAAGCCATTGGAAGGCGAATCACTCGTGCAAGCCGCCGCTGGCTGCGACCTGGTCGTGTCCTACCGGCAGTCCCCGGGTGAAGCTGTCATCTTCGAAAGCCTCCCGCGCCTGGTGGCGTTTCTGCGCTGCGCCATCGACATCCGGAACGTGGACGTCGCGGCCGCGAGCAGGGCGGGCGTGCTGGTGACGCAGGCGAGCGCCGGTTTCGTCACGTCGGTGACCGAGCTGGTGGTCGGTTTCATGATCGACCTGTCGCGGCGCATGACCGCGCACGCCGTTTCCTATCATTCGGGAAAGATCCCCCAGGCGGTGATGGGCAGGGAATTGCGCGGCAGCACGCTGGGCGTGATCGGCCATGGCGCCATCGGCAGGGAGCTTGTCCGGGTCGCCGAGGCGCTGGGAATGCGGGTGTTGATCTGCGATCCATACGCTTCCGGTGTTGCCACTGTTGCGCTCGAGAAGCTGCTCTCGGAGTCCGATTTCGTCGTGCCGCTCGCGGTCGCCAGCGCGGAGACGGAGAACCTGATGAACGATGTCGCGTTCTCGAAAATGAAGGACGGCGCTTTCTTCATCAATGTTTCGCGCGGCAACCTCGTGGACGAGGCGGCGCTGGTGCGCGCGCTCGACTCGGGCCGGATTGCAGGTTGCGCCCTGGATGTCGGCCGCGCGCCGGACCAGATGCCTTCGCCGGGGCTGGCCGCGCGCCCCGACGTGATTGCGACGCCGCATACCGCCGGCCTCACCTTGCCCGCGATCGAGCACCAGTCCATGGAGACGGTGGCGCAGGCGGCGGAGATCCTGAAGGGCCGCGCGCCCAGGGGCGCGGTGAACGCGGAACACTGGACTCGAAAGGCGTTGCTGAAAAAATGAAAAGAAAAATATCCGGATACCTGAAGCGGCCCGACTGCGGCATCTACTACGAAGTCATGGGGGATGGGCCGCCGGTCGTGTTCGCGCACGGGCTGGGCGGCAACCAGATGTCCTGGTGGCAGCAGATGGCGCATTTCTCGGCGCGCCATACCTGTGTCGCCTTCGCGCATAGAGGTTTCACGCCCTCCAGCTCGGTGCCGGGCGAAAAGGCGCCCGACGCCTATGCCGACGACCTGGCGGCGTTGATCGACGAGCTAAAGCTGCGCGACGTGCGCCTGGTGGCGCAGTCGATGGGCGGCTGGACCTGCATGGAATACGCGCTGCGCAATCCCGGCAATCTCCGCTCGCTGGTCATGGCGTCCACTTCTGGTGCGCTGGACTTCCGCCAGCTGGAGGGCGCTGCCAAGCTCGAAATCGACAAGTGGCGGGAGCAGGCCCCCAAGACAATGGCCGAACTGGATGCGCGCGACATCCTGGTGGCGCACGGCGAGCGCATGGAGCGCGAGCAGCCGGCGGCGGCGGTGCTGTACCGGCAGATTTCCCAGCTCACGCCGGCGGATTTCAAGGCCGCCGTGCGCGCCAGGATCTTCGGCATGCGCAACCAGCCGCCGGCGCTGCTGGCGGGGTTGCGGATTCCGACGCTGTTCCTGACCGGCGACGAAGACTGCTTGTTTCCCTCGGCCGCGGGCCCGGCGTTCGCGGCGCTGGCGCCAAACGGCCGCGCGGTTCGCGTGCCGAAGGCGGGCCACTCGGTCTACTTCGAGCGGCCGGCCGAGTTCAACCGCATCGTCGAAGAATTTCATTCCGAATCCTGAAAGGTTCCGCATGAAGACCATCCTCATCACCGGCGCCTCCGGCGACGTCGGCACGCACCTGCGGCGCGAACTCGCAGGTAAGTATGTTTTAAGAGTTTCTGATCTTCGTTCATTGCAAAAAATAAACAAGGAAGAAAAATTCGTTCGCGCCGATATCTCGAAATTCTCCGATGCCCTGCGCATCACGAAAGGCGTGGACGCGATCGTGCACCTGGGCGGCTATTCGGTCGAGGGCCCGTGGGAAGGCATCCTCAACGCCAACATCGTCGGCTGCTACAACGTGTTCGAAGCGGCGCGCCGCAATGGCGTGAAGCGCATCCTGTTCCCGACTTCGAACCACGCCGTGGGCTTCTATCGCCGCGACCGCACCATCGACCACCGCGTCTATCCGAAGCCCGACAGCCGCTACGGCGTGTCCAAGGTGTTCGGCGAGGCGCTCGCCAGCCTGTATGCCGACAAGTACGGCATGCAGATGTTCTGCATGCGCATCGGCAACGTCAATGCGGTGCCGATCGACAAGCGGCGCCTGTCGATCCTGTTCACGCCGCGCGATCTGGCGCAGCTCGTGACCATCGGCATCGAGCATCGGGACATCCGCTTCGAGATCGTTTACGGCATCTCCGGCAACAAGCGCGCCTGGTACGACAATTCGAACGCCTACCGCCTCGGCTACAAGCCGCAGGACGATTCGGAAGCCTTCGCTGCGGCGGTCCTCGCGAAGGAAAAGCCCGGCGGCGACGCGCGGGCGGAGCTGCACCAGGGCGGCGCCTTTTGTGTGGCTGAAGAGATACCGAACCCCGCGCCATTGCCGAAAAAGAAGCGCAAGAAGTGACGCTGCGTTTGCTGACGCCAGGCGCGCTCTACGGTTTCTGAAATCGGGCTCTGACCCACTACTGTCCGGTTAAAAGTGTTTTCAAGTGCGCGAAGTTCTTGATGGATATGAGTTTTAAGGCGTGTTTTTTTGGTGTCGACTTGAACACGATAGCCGATTCCGTCGATGTTCTCCGGGTTGCCCCCCCCCGGAGACGCGCATGTATGCCGGCAAGACGCTGTTCGCCCAACTGATGGACTTCGTGCCGTGGACGAGTTTTCGCCGCATCGTGGCGCGCTACGGAGGCGATACGCGTGTGCGCTCGCTCAACTGCGCCGAGCAG
>JANNXB010000076.1:0-7026 GCA_031409355.1 Betaproteobacteria bacterium
CAGTCCTCCGAGAACTACGAGCAGGCCGGGCACCATTTCGCCGACCACGGCGTGAAGGTGAAGGGCCTGGAGCTCGACCTGAAAACGATGCTCGGGCGCAAAGACAAGGTCGTAAAGCAGAACAACGACGGCATCACTTACTTGTTCAAAAAAAACAAGGTGACGTTCTTTCACGGCAAGGGGAGCTTCAAGAGCACTTCCGAGATCGTCGTGGGGGATGAAACGCTAAGTGCGAAAAACATCATCATTGCCACCGGCTCCAACCCGCGGGCGTTGCCGGGCGCGGAGTTCGACGAGAAGCTGATCCTCAGCAACACTGGCGCGCTGGCCATCCCCGAAGTGCCCAAGCGGCTCGGCGTGATCGGCGCCGGCGTCATCGGCCTTGAGATGGGCAGCGTCTGGCGCCGCCTGGGCTCGGAAGTGACGATCCTCGAAGCGCTGCCGACGTTTCTTGGGGCAGCGGACGAAACGATCGCGAAGGAAGCCTCGAAGATCTTCGTGAAGCAGGGTTTGAAGATGGAGTTCGGGGTTGCGATTTCAAAGGTTTCAGCCTCGAAGAATTCAGTTTCAGTTCAGTATAAAAACCCTGCAGGCGAAGCGAAGACCCTCGACTGCGACCGGCTCATCGTTTCCATCGGCCGGACAGCAAATACCAACGGCCTGAATGCGGAAGCGGCCGGCCTGAAGCTGGAGCGTGGCTTCATCGTCGTGGACGGCGAGTGCCGCACCGGCGTCCCCGGCGTCTGGGCGATCGGCGACGTGGTGCGCGGACCGATGCTGGCGCACAAGGCAGAGGAAGAAGGCGTGGCGGTGGCCGAGCGCATCGCCGGGCAGAAGCCGCACGTCAACTTCAACACCATTCCGTGGGTGATCTACACCTCGCCCGAGATCGCCTGGGTCGGCAAGACCGAGCAGCAGCTGAAGGCCGAAGGCGTCGAATACAAGGCTGGAACATTCCCGTTCTCGGCGAATGCCAGGGCAAGGGCCCTGGGCGATACGAGCGGGATGGTGAAATTCATCGCCAACGCCAGGACGGATGAAATTCTCGGCGTGCACATCATCGGCCCCATGGCCTCCGAGCTGATCTCGGAAGCGGTGGTCGCGATGGAGTTCCGCGGCTCGGCGGCGGACATCGCCATGATCTGCCACGCCCATCCGTCGCTGTCCGAGGCAATGAAGGAAGCAGCGCTGGCGGTCGACAAGCGTTCCTTGAATATCTGAGCGGCGCATTGGTCCGGCCGCAGCTCAGCCCCACGGTCCGCGGCATGCTGTGGATGGCAGCCACCGGCGTGCTGTTCACGGTGCTCAACTCGACCATGAAGAAGCTCTCGCATGAGCTCGACCCCTGGCTGGTCGGGTTTCTGCGCTACCTGCTGGGCGCGCTGGTGATGCTGGCGCCGGCGCTGCGCTTCGGGTTGCGCGAGCTTTGGCCGAAGGCGCCGAAGCTGCAGCTGCTGCGTGGTCTGTTTCACGCCGGTGGCATGCTGCTGTGGTTCGCGGCGCTGCCCATGGTCGACATCGCCGAGCTCACCGCGATCGGCTTCAGCGGCCCGATCTTCATCTGCCTAGGGGCGGTCCTGTTCCTGAACGAACGCATGACCGGCGCGCGCTGGGCCGCGGTGCTGGTCGGCTTCGCCGGCGTACTGCTGGTGATCAACCCGTTCCAGTCCGGCGGATATGCCGGCATTTCGACGGGAATGCTGCTGATGCTGGCCTCGGCGCCGGTGTTCGCGGGCTCGTTCCTGGTGGCCAAGGTGCTGACGCGGTCCGAACGCTCCGACATCATGGTTCTCTGGCAGCATCTGGTGGTGTCCCTTCTCCTGCTGCCGTTCGCGTTCGCCTGGTGGGCGATGCCTTCGGCCGGGCAATGGCTTCTGCTGCTGTTTTGCGGCTTCATGGGAGCGGGCGGGCACTACTGCATGACGCGCGCGTTCCGCGTCGCCGACATTTCGGCGGTCCAGTCCGTCAAGTTCCTGGAGCTGGTCTGGGCGGCGATCCTCGGCTTCTTCATGTTCGGCACCCTGCCCGGGGGCTGGACGATCGCGGGCGGGGTGGTGATCCTCGCCAGCACGCTGTGGCTCGCGCGCCGGGAATCCAGGCCGGCATGAGCGACGTCGCCACGCTCTACGAGCAGAGCCTCGCCAAGCGCGGCTTCGTCTCCGATTCCTCGCAGCGGCGCGCGGTCGAGCGCCTGCAACGCCTCTACGAGGAATGGACCGAGTACAAGGCGCGCCGCAGCAACGCGCTAAAGCGTCTGCTGGTCAAGCCGCCGCCGCCGAAGGGCGTCTACCTCTGGGGCGCGGTGGGGCGCGGCAAGAGCTTCCTCATGGACAGCTTCTACCTGTGCGTGCCGCTGGTGAGGAAGCGCCGGGTGCATTTCCACCACTTCATGCGCGAGATCCACCGGGAGATGCACGAGCTTAAGGGCGCCGAGGACCCGATCGCTGCCGTCGCCGAACGCACCGCGCGCCGCTACCGCCTGGTGTGCTTCGACGACTTCCATGTCTCGGACATCGCCGACGCGATGATCCTCGGCCGCTACCTGGAGAAGGTGATGGACCTGGGCGTCGCCTTCGTGATGACCAGCAACTACCACCCCGACCAGCTCTACCCGCACGGCCTGCAGCGCGAGCGCTTCCTGCCCGCGATCGAGTTCCTCAAGTCGCGCCTCGACGTGGTCAACGTGGACGGCGGCACCGACTATCGGCGCCTGAAGATGGAGAAATTGAGGGTGTACCACGAGGGTCCCGGTACGGAGGCGGAACTGGAGCGCATCTTCTCGGAGCTGAAGGACGTTGAGGAGGAGAAGCATCCCCTCGACGTGGAGGGCCGCCGGATCCCTTACCTGAAGCGCGCCGGGGGACTGGTGTGGTTCGACTTCGCGGCGCTGTGCGGGGGCCCGCGCTCGTATGCGGACTATGTGGACCTGGCCCGGCGCTTCCATACGGTGATCCTGTCCGGCGTACCCAGGATGTCGCCTAGGAACGCCGATTCGGCGCGCCGCTTCACCTGGCTGGTGGATGTGTTCTACGATGACCGGGTGAAGCTGGTCGTCGGCGCCGAAGCGCAGCCGGACGAGCTGTTCGTGGAGGGCGGCGACGCCAAGACGGCGGCGGCGGAGTTCGCGCGTACCGCGAGCCGCCTGACCGAGATGCAATCGGCCCAGTACCTGCAGGCGGAGCGAGCGAACATCAAGAGATAGCGCTGGGGAGGAAGGGATGGCGGACTCGCTGCAGGATGCGACGGTCACCGCGCTGAGGGCGCACTCGCCCTTCGACGGCATGGGGACGAAGTCCCTGCAGTTCCTCGCTGCGCGCCTGCAACTCGCCTACTACCCGCGCGGCACGGTGATCGTCGCGCCCGGCGACGGAGCCGTGCAGCGTCTTCACATCATTAAACAGGGCCGCGCGCGCGGCGGCGCCGCGGCTGCGCCTGGAGGAACGCCGCGCGGCGCCGTCGACGTGGTGATGGGCGTGGGCGAGTGTTTTCCGCTGGGTGCGCTGGTGGGAAACCGCGCCACTGTCTATACCTACCGCGCCGACGAAGACTGCTTCTGCTGGGAGCTGCCGGCTGAGGATTTCCACAAGGTGATGGGGCGCAGTGCGCGCTTCCGGGACTACTGCACCCGCCACCTCGCCATGCTGGTGGAACAGTCGCACCGTGCCTTGCGCACGGACGCCAGCGACACAGTCGCCGGCGGCATGCTGCGACCGCTGCGCGAAGTCATTTCACGCGCGCCGGTGTCCTGTGCGCCGGATACGCCGGTGCGGGAAGTATTGAAGACGATGCACGAGCTCAAGATCGGCTCTATGGTCGTCACCGACGCCGGCGGCGTGCCGAAGGGCATCTTCACCGTGCTGGATGTGCTGGGGCGGGTTGCGTTGCCACAGGCGGACGTCGGCGCGCCGATCTCGGGCCTGATGTCGGGAAGCGTGGTTTGCCTGGAGGAGGAAGAACCGCTGATCGATGCGGCGCTCGCCATGGTGCGCCATGCCATCCGCCATGTCGTGGTGACGCGCGACGGGCGCCTTGCCGGCGTGATCTCGGAGCGCGATCTGTTCGGCATGCAGCGCTCCAGCCTGCGCCGGATTGTCGAGCGCATCAAAGCCGCGGCGACGGTGCCGCAACTTGCCGAAGCGGCCGCCGACGTGAGATCCCTGGCGCGGGCGCTGCTCGCACAGGGCGTGGCCGCGGAGCAGATGACGCAGATGACCTGCGTGCTGAACGACAGCATTGCGCAGCGCGTAATCGAGTTGACCGCGCCGCGGCATCCCCTGACGGGAGAATGGTGCTGGCTGGCGCTGGGCAGCGAAGGGCGGCTGGAGCAAACGCTGGCGACCGACCAGGACAATGCCCTGATTTTCAGCAGCGGGGGCGACCTCGAAGCGGCGCGGCGGGTCTGCACCGGTTTCGCGCGGGAAGTGAACATCGCACTCGATGCCTGCGGCTTTCCGCTGTGCAAAGGCGAGATCATGGCGCGCAATCCGAAATGGTGCCTGACGCTCGACGAATGGCGCGCGGTATTCACCGGCTGGATCCGCAATCCGCAGCCGGAGGCGCTACTCAATGCGAGTATTTTTTTCGACTTCCGGGCGCTGGCGGGTGATGCGGCGCTTGCCGGAGATCTGCGGGCGAGCGTGCTGCAGGCCGCGGCCGGCAACGCGGCGTTTCGCCGCGCGGTCGCGCTGAATGCGCTGCAGGCGAGGCCGCCGCTCGGACTGCTGCGTGATTTCACGCCGGATGATTCCAAAGCCTTCCCGGGCACCCTGGACCTGAAGGGTGTCGGCGCCAGGCCGTTTGTGGACGGTGCGCGATCGCTCGCGCTGGCCCATGGCCTGCCGGCGACTTCCACCGCGGCACGGCTGCGCGGCGCGGCCGCGTCCGGCGCGCTGCCGGAGGCCGAGGCGGCAGCGCTGATAGACGCTTTCCATTTCATCCAGATGCTCCGCCTGCGCCGGCAGTACCTCGAATCCGGCATCGCGGTGGGCGCGGAGAACCGGATCGACCCGGCGCGGTTGAACGCCATCGACCGGCGCATCCTGAAGGAGGCGTTCCGCCAGGCGAGCGTCCTGCAGGAGCGCCTCAGGCAGGATTACGCGTTGTGACGCGCGCCTCGTGATCGCCGCACTGGCACGGCTGCTGGGCCTGCGCCGCGCGGAGGACGCCGTGCCAATGCGGGCGATGCGCTGGGTGGTGGTGGATTGCGAATCGAGCGGATTGAATCCGGAACGCGACCGCCTGCTGTCGATCGGCGCGGTCGCGGTGCGCGAGGGACGCGTCGATCATGGCGACGCGTTCGGCGCCGTGCTTCGCCAGACGGAGGCGAGCGAAGCGCCGAATATCCTGATCCACGGCATCGGCGCCGACGCGCAGTTGAGCGGGCGCGAGCCTGCCGCGGTGCTCGATGCGTTCGAAAGCTACGTTGCCGGCGGGATTCTGGTTGCTTTTCACGCAGCCTTCGACCGTGCCCTGCTGGAGCGCGCCATGCCGCTCTGGAAGCGGCGCTGGCTGGACCTGGCGCAGCTTGCGCCGGCGCTGTTCCCGGCGCGCGCAAGGTCCTGCCGGACCCTGGACGACTGGCTTGCGGCCTTTGCGATTGAGCACCCGGCGCGGCACGACGCGGTGGCCGACGCCTATGCCAGCGCGCAGCTGCTGCTGATCCTGCTGGCCGAGGCCGAGCGCCAGGGGCTGGCCGCCGCGAGCGAGCTGTTCGCCATCGAACGCGGCAGTCGCTGGCTTGGCTAGAATGACGGCCCCATCTCCAAAGGCCTCCATGGAAAAATTCAAGGCTTACCGGCTTAGCGAAGTCGAGAAAAAGATCAAGGCCGAGTTCGTCGACTGCACGCTCGACGACCTGGACCCGGGCGAGGTCGTGGTGCGGGTGGCGTACTCGGACGTCAACTACAAGGATGCGCTCGCGGCCACCGGCAAGGGCCGGATCCTGCTGCGGCCCTCGTGCATCGGCGGCATCGATCTTTCGGGAACGGTGGTTTCGTCGACCGACGCGCGCTTCGCCAAGGGCGATGCTGTCCTCGCCGTGGGGCACGAATTGGGGGTAAAGCACCACGGCGGCTACGCCGAGTACGCGCGCATCCCCGCGAACTGGGCGGTGAAACTGCCGAAGGGCATGACGCTGTGGGAGGCGATGGCCTTCGGCACCGCCGGCTATACCGCGGGCCTCGCGATCGTGAAGATGGAACACAATGGACTCCATCCGGGCGGCGGACCGGTGATTGTGGACGGCGCCACCGGCGGGGTCGGCTCGATCGCCATTGCCGCGCTGGCGAAACTGGGCTACGAGGTGGTGGCGCTGACCGGCAAGGAGGCGGAGGCCGACTGGCTGAAGAAGCTGGGCGCAAAGGACGTGAAATTCAGGAAGGACATCGACCTGACCAAAATCCGGCCGCTGGACAAGGCGCTCTGGCAGGGCGCGATCGACAACCTGGGCGGCGATATCCTGGCCTGGATGGCGAGCGGCATGAAATTCAATGGCGTGATCGCATCCATCGGCCTGGCTGCCGGATTCAGCCTGAATACGACGGTGATGCCGTTCATCCTGCGCGGGGTGAGCCTGCTCGGCATCAACTCCACCGATGCGCCGAGCCCCGAACTTGAGCGCAAGGTCTGGGACCGGCTCGGCAGCGACATGAAACCGGCCGGCCTGAAGGAGATGGCAAAAACCATCCCGTTCAACGACCTGCCGAAGGTGTTCGATGATTTCATCAACGCTAAAGTCACCGGCCGCATCGTGGTGGACTTGAACGCATGAGCTCATATAAGGAAATGCACCGGCTCTCGATCCACGATCGTGAAGGGTTCTGGGCCGGGGAGGCGAAGCGCATCCACTGGCACAAGCCTTTCGGCAAGGTGCTGGACTACTCGCGCCCGCCGTTCGCCAAATGGTTCGTCGGCGGCGAGACCAACCTCTGCCACAACGCCGTAGACCGCCATCTGAAGGATCGAGGCGACCAGAAGGCGTTGGTGTGGATTTCCACTGAAGTTGAAAAAACTGAAACGTATACATAC
>JANNXB010000077.1:0-1833 GCA_031409355.1 Betaproteobacteria bacterium
CCCGTCATGGCGATGCCGCGGTACATGTCCTTGAGATTTCCGGCCACCGTCACTTCTTCAACCGGATATGCGATCTCGCCATTCTCCACCCAGTAACCCGCCGCACCGCGCGAATAATCGCCGGTGAGCAGGTTGGTCCCGTGTCCGAGCAGTTCGGTCACCAGGAACCCGCGCCGCATGTGCTTCAGCATGCCGGCCAGATCCGGGCCGTTGGCGGAAAGCACGAGGTTGTGGGCGCCGCCCGCGCTGCCGGTGCTCTTGAGACCCAGCTTGCGCGCCGAATAGCTGGCGAGGAAGTAGCCTTTCAGCACGCCCTTCTCCACCACGGAGCGCTTGCGCGTCGCCACGCCCTCTTCGTCGAATGGCGAGCTCGCGAGCGCGCGGGGCTCATGCGGGCGCTCCTCGATCGTGATGTGCTTGGAAAACACCTGCTTGCCGAGCGAATCGAGCAGGAACGACGACTTGCGGTACAGACTGCCGCCGCTCACAGCCGAAACGAACGAACCGATCAGCCCCGCGGCCACCGGCGCCTCGAACAGCACCGGCGCCTGGCAGGTGGCGATCTTGCGCGAACCCAGCCGCGCCAGCGCGCGCCGGCCGGTGTAGCGGCCGAGCGCCTCGGGATCGGCGAGCTTTCCCGGCACGCGCGACGAGCTGTACCAGTCGTCGCGCTGCATCAGGCCGCGGTCCTCGGCGATCACCGATAGCGAGATCGAGTGCCGCGAAGTCGGAAAGCCATGCATGAATCCGAGGCTGTTGGCGAAGACGAACTGGCCCTGCTGCGCCGATACCGTCGCCCCCTCGGAATTGGAGATCATCGGCGACAGCGCAAAGGCCGCTCGCTCGGCACGGCGCGCGATGCCGATCGCCTCTTCGGTGCCAAGGCTCCAGGGATGGTGCAGATCCAGGTCGAGCTTTTCCAGGTCGGGCGCGCGCGCAAGTTCTTCCGCCGCCGGCGGCCCGGCGCAGTCGTCCACCGCTGTCTTGCGCGCGATCGCCGCGGCGGCTTCGACGGCGCTGGTCAGCGCCGCCGCGGAAAAATCGGAAGTGCTGGCGTGGCCACGGCGCGCATGGGGACGATCGCCGAAATACACCGTGATGCCGATGCCCTTATCGAGGTTGTGCTCGATCGTTTCAGGTTCATCCTTGCGCACCGTGACCGAAAGACCGCGCCCTTCGGAGACCTCGCATTCGCAGGCGGAGGCGCCGGCGCGCTTTGCCGCATCGAGAACGATCTGCGCGAACTCCCTGAGCTGCGCGGAAGTGTAGGTAAAGCGATTTTCTTTCGACATGGCGCGCTATCATACAAGCGATGAACATGGAAAACGACAGCGAAATCGTCAGCCGGACGAAGAAAAAGCAGCAGGTGGAGGAACTGCAGAAGCTGGGCGCGGCGCTGATCGAGCTGCCCGCCGTCACGCTGGATGCGCTCGACCTGCCGGCGCAACTGTTGACGGCCGTGAAGGACGCACAGCGCTTCACGAGCCACGGGGCGCGGCGCCGCCAGGTGCAGTTCATCGGCAAGATCATGCGCAAGATCGACCCGGAGCCCGTGCGCGCAGCCGTGGCCGCGATCACGACCCTGTCCGCCGCGGCGCGCGCGCGCCAGAAGCGCCTGGAGCAGTGGCGAGAAAAGCTGATCGCGGACGACGCGGCGCTGACGGAGTTCGCGGGCGCGCATGCCGGGGCCGACCTGCAGGCGATGCGCACGATCATCCGAAATGCCCGCAAGGAGATTGCCGGGAGCAAGCCGCCGCGCGCGCAAAGGGAACTGTTCCGGCTGATCCGGGAATTCAGCGAAACGACGTGATCGAAACGGAATTCCTGTGCAAG
>JANNXB010000078.1:0-22867 GCA_031409355.1 Betaproteobacteria bacterium
CCGGTCCTGGGTGAAATCACCTACGGCCTCGAACGCCTCGCGATGTACCTGCAGGGCAAGGACTCGATCTACGACCTGGTCTGGACGCCCGGGGTGACTTATGGCGACGTCTACAAGCAAAACGAAGTCGAACAGTCCCGCTACAACTTCGAGCTGTCGAACAGCGAAATGCTGTTCCGCCACTTCGGTGAGTTTGAAGCGGAAGCCAAGCGCCTCATCGACGCGCAATGCGTGCTGCCGGCTTACGAAATGGTCCTCAAGTCCTCGCACACCTTCAACCTGCTCGATGCGCGCGGCGCCATCTCCGTCACCGAACGCGCCGCCTATATCGGCCGCGTGCGGGCGCTGGCCCGTGCCGTCGCCCAGGCCTATTACGAATCGCGCGAGCGACTCGGTTTTCCGATGGCGAAGTCGTGAGCGAAGCCACGCTGCTGGTCGAACTGCTCACCGAAGAGCTTCCACCGAAAGCACTGAAGCGCCTGGGCGAAGAGTTTGCGTTGAAAGTGCTTGATGGCCTGGCTACTTCGGGACTCATCAAGCAGGGCGTTGATCTAATTTATTTTGCGACCCCCCGGCGGATTGCTGTCCAAGTGCCAAACGTGCGCGATCGGTCTCCTGATACGTCTCGAGATGTTCAGGGGCCGTCCACTGGCGCGCCCGCGCAAGCAGTGGCGGGATTTGCCAAGAAGAACGGCGTAGCGGTTGAAGCATTGCGCAAACAGGCCGGTCCAAAAGGTGAAATCTTCGTAGCTCACGTGGAAATCAAAGGCCAATCGCTTGACGATGTTCTAGCCGCGAAAGTGGGGGCAGCACTAAAAGCCCTCCCAATTCCCAAAGTCATGCGCTGGGGCTCGGGCGAAGCGCAATTCGTTCGACCGGTTCACGGCTTGCTGATGCTGCACGGCTCGAAAATCGTTCCGGGAACGGTGCTCGGGCTGCAGTCCGGAAACAAAACGCGCGGCCACCGATTCATGGGCAAGAGCGAAATCATCCTCGGCAATGCGGACGAGTACGAGAAAAGGCTTCTCGACGAAGGCAAGGTGCTCGCGGATTTCGGCAAGCGCAAAGCCGAGATCGACAGGCAGCTGCAGGCGGAGGCAAAGAAGCACAACGCGAGCCTCGGCGAGTACCAGGCCCTGCTCGACGAAGTCACGGCGCTGGTGGAGCATCCGAGCGTCTATGTCGGCGAATTCGACCGGGCCTTCCTGGAAGTGCCGCAGGAGTGCCTGATCCTTACCATGCGGCAGAACCAGAAGTATTTCCCGCTGTTCGACGCCACCGGCAAGCTGACCGGCAGGTTCCTGATCGTTTCGAACATGCAGGTCGCAGATCCCCGCCACATCATTGGCGGCAACCAGCGCGTGGTGCGGCCTCGGCTCGAGGACGCGCGCTTCTTCTACAACCAGGATCGCAAGGTCCGGCTGGAGGAACGCGTGCCGCTGTTGGAGAAGGTCGTGTACCACAACAAGCTTGGCAACCAGCTCCAACGCGTGGAGCGGATTCAGTTGCTCGCCGGGAAAATCGCTCGAGAATTGAAAAGCGATGCGGGACTTGCCGAGAGAGCGGCATGGCTCGCCAAGGCAGATCTGCTTTCAGGGATGGTTGGAGAATTTCCTGAATTGCAGGGAACAATGGGCCGCTACTACGCGCTGCACGACAACGAGCCGGCCGCGGTGGCGGACGCGATCGAGGCGCACTACCGCCCGCGCTTCGCCGGCGACCGGCTGCCCGCGGGCCCGATCGCCTGCGCCGTCGCGCTGGCGGACAAGCTCGATGCGATCGCTGGCATGTTCAGCATCGGCCAGCAGCCGACCGGCGACAAGGACCCCTTCGGCCTGCGCCGCGCCGCGCTGGGCGTGGTGCGCATCCTGGTGGAGAACAAGCTGCACTTGTCGCTGGCGACACTGGCGCAGGCGGCCTTCGAGCCGTTCAAGGTGCAAGCAGCGCCCGAACTCATCCAGTTCGTCTACGACCGCTTTGCCGGCTACCTGAAGGAACTGGGCTTCTCGACGCTGCAGATCGACTCCGTGCTGAGCATGCAACCCACCAGTCTTGCGGTGGTGCTGCAACAGCTGGAGGCGGTGAAGGCGTTCCAGGCGCTGCCGGAGGCGGAGAGCCTCGCCGCCGCGAACAAGCGCATCGTGAACATCCTCAAGCAGGCCGAGGCGAAGGGCGAGACCTTCAAGGCCGGGGAACTTAAGGAGCCGGAAGAACTTGCCTTGCATGAAGCGATAAGCAAGGCCAGCGCCGCCGCGAAATCCCTCTACGAGAAAGGCGACTACACCGGCTACCTCAAAAGCTTCGCCGTCCTCAAGGCACCCGTCGACACGTTCTTCGACAAGGTCATGGTCATGGTCGAGGACAAGGCGCTGCGCAGCAGCCGGCTCGCGCTGCTGCGTGATCTGCGCGCGTCGATGAACCGCGTCGCCGACCTCTCAAAGCTCGCGACATGACCGCAGGTCATCCTTCATGAAACTTGTGATCCTCGACCGCGATGGCACCATCAACCAGGACAGCGACCAGTACATCAAGTCGCCGGCCGAGTGGAAGCCGATCCCGGGCAGCCTGGAGGCGATCGCGCGGCTGACGCAGGGCGGCTGGCGCATCGTGGTGGCGACCAACCAGTCGGGCCTGTCGCGCGGCCTGTTCGACATGTCGACGCTGAACGCGATCCACGCCGAAATGCACCGCGCCGTCGGCCAGGCCGGCGGCAGGATCGACGCGATCTTCTTCTGCCCGCACGCGGCGGACTCGAACTGCGAGTGCCGCAAACCCAAGCCCGGCCTGCTGCACGAGATCGCGTCGCGCTTCGGCGTCGAGCTGGAGGGCGTGCCGATGGTCGGCGACTCGCTGCGCGACGTCGCGGCTGCCGCGGCGGCCGGAGCCAAGCCCTGGCTGGTGCTCACCGGCAACGGCCGCAAGACGCGCGACGCCGGCGGCCTGCCGCCGGGCACCGAGATCGCCGCCGACCTCGCCGCGATCGCGGCGCGGCTTGCTCCGTGACGCCGCAGTGGTGACACTCGTGCGCTCGTCCCTGTTCTGGCTCGCGCTGATCGTATTCACCCCGCCCTACGCCCTCCTCGCCATCGCCAGCGCGCCGCTGCCGCGCATGGTGCGCTACCGGGTGATCTCGGCCTGGTCGCGGCTCATGCTGCATTGCCTGCGGCACCTGTGCGGCATCCGCTGGAATGTCGAAGGACGCGAGCACATCCCGCGGCATCCCGCGGTGATCCTGTCGAAGCATCAGTCGGCCTGGGAAACGCTCGCCTTCCAGGAAATCTTCCCGCCGCAGGTGCACGTGCTAAAGCGCGAGCTGTTGTGGATCCCCTTTTTCGGCTGGGGCCTGGCGATGATGAGCCCGATCGCGATCAATCGCGGGCGCGGCATGGCGGCGTTGCGGCAGATGGCGCGCCGCGGCAAGGAACGCCTTGAGCAGGGCTTCTGGGTGGTGGTATTTCCCGAGGGCACGCGCGTCGCCCCAGGCAAGACGCGCAAGTACCAGCCGGGCGGCGCCTGGCTCGCGGCGCACACCGGTGCGCTGGTCGTGCCGGTGGCGCACAATGCGGGCAGGGTCTGGCCGCGCAATTCCTTCCGCAAGTACGCGGGGGAGATAACGGTGCGGATCGGCCCGCCGATCGAAAGCGCGGGGCGCGACCCGGCAACCATCAACGCGATGGCGGAACAGTGGATCGAGACGCAGCAAAAGAGCCTGGACAGCTAGGCGCGGGGCAGCTGGCCCTGTTCGACGAGCCGCCGCCCGCGGACGCGGCGCCCACACGCCACGCGCTGCTGGAGGGGCGCGCGGTCGAATTCCGCTTCGAGCGCCGGCAGCGGCGCACCATCGGCATCAAGGTGAACGAGCACGGCCTGTCGGTCGCCGCGCCCATGCGCGCGCCCTGGCGCGAGGTCGAGGGCTTCCTGCACGAGAAGGCGCGCTGGATACTCGAGAAGCTCGACCAGCGGGCGGCTGCGGGCAAGCCCGCCACCCTCTTCGGCGAAAGCGGCGAGAGCCTGCCGCTGCACGGCCGGGAGGTCGTCCTGGTGGTGGCGCCAGCGCGGCGCTCGGTGAATCTTGTAGATTCGGAGCTGCACCTGCACCATCCCGAGCCGCATCGACGTGGCGCCGTACGCACCATGCTCCTGAACTGGCTAAAGTCGCGCGCGCTGGAAACCCTGGCGCCGCGCGTGGCGCACTATGCGGCGAAGGTCAGCCTGCCGCCGCCGCCGCTGAAGCTCTCCAACGCGCGCACGCAATGGGGCGTGTGCATGGCGAGCGGCCGCATCCGCCTGTCCTGGCGCCTGGTGCACCTCGACCCCGAGCTGGCCGACTACGTGGTCGCGCACGAAGTCGCGCACCTGGTCGAGCTAAACCATTCGGAGCGCTTCTGGGCGCTGGTCGAATGGCTGTATCCTCACTGGCGCGAGGCGCGCGCTCGCATCGAGCACGACGCCGCGACCATTCCGAGAATCTGAAACCGTTACCGGGAATCACAATGAGAATCCTGCACACCATGCTGCGCGTCGGAAATCTGGAGCGCTCGATCAAGTTCTACACCGAGGTGCTCGGCATGAAGCTCCTGCGCACCACCGACCGGCCCGACCAGAAGTACTCGCTTGCCTTCGTCGGCTACGGTGGCGAGGACAGCAACTCTGTGCTCGAACTGACCTACAACTACGGCGTCGACAAATACGACCTGGGCGCCGGCTTCGGCCACATCGCGCTCGAGTTCCCGGACGTGGCGAAGACCTGCGAGGCGGTGCGCGCCAAAGGCGGCACCGTGACGCGCGAAGCGGGGCCGGTGAAGGGCGGTACGACGGTGATCGCGTTCGTCGCCGATCCGGACGGCTACAAGATCGAGTTCATCGAACGGAAGTAGCCGCCGCGCGGGTGCGGCTCACTTCCGCCTACTTCACCACCGAGCCGTAAACCAGATTCTTGTACAGCATGCGCGTATGGCCCCGGTTTGAGGGGCCCTGCGCCATAAGGATGCCGACCAGCCGTTCCTTGGGGTCGATCCAGAAGCTGGTGCCCCAGGCGCCCGCCCACATCGCGTCGCCTCTCGAGCCGGGCGTGTAGCCCATGCCTTCGTCCAGACGCACGCCAAATCCGAGGCCCATCGCGTAACCGGGACCGGTGGTCGGAAATGGCGAACCGGCCATGCCGACGGTATGGTTGGAGAGCATGAACTCGACGGTTTTTTTCGAAAGGTAGCGCTTGCCCTGGTACTCGCCCCCGTTCACCATCATCTGGCAGAACCGGAGGTAGTCCTGCGCCGTGCCGACCAGCCCGGCGCCACCCTTCAGGTAGCTCTTGCCCGCGGGATTCGACGCATCCCGGTAGGACTTCACCATGGCGGCCTTTAGCGGATCGGCATCCAGCGATTCCGCCAGGCGCGAGACCTTGTCCGGCGCCACCCAGAACGCCGTGTCTTTCATGCCCAGGGGATCGAACAGCATCTCCTTCAGCAGATCATCGAGCGACTTCCTGGCCACGCGCTCGATCAGGAGGCCGAGTACATCGGTGGCGATGGAGTACTCCCAAACCGTGCCCGGCTGGTGGGCAAGCGGAATCTGGCCCAGGTTCTTCAGCATTTCGTCGCCCGTGATGTCGGTCTCGCGGGCCTCGATGTTGCCTTTTTCGTACATCTCCTTGATGCGCGCGGACTTGGTGCCGCCGGCGTAAACGAACCCGGCGGTGTGCCGCATCAGGTCCTGCACCCAGACCGGCCGCGCGAGCGCCACGTCTCCAGCGGCGGTCTCGACCTTCAGGTCCTTCAGTTCGGGCAGCCAGATGGCAATGGGATCGTTCAGTTTCATCCTGCCCTGTTCGACCAGCATCATCGCCGCCACGGTGACGATGGGTTTGGTCATCGACGCCAGGCGGAAAAGCGAATCCTTCGTCATCGGCTTGGAGCGAGCCGCGTCCTGGGATCCGTGGGCCTCGAAATGCACCACCTGGCCGTTGCGCGCGATCAAGGTGACCGCACCCGGGAACATGTTCCGGGAAACCTGTTCTTTCATTGCAGGCGCGATCCGCGCCATCCGCGCCCGGGACATGCCCTGCACGGCATCAGAAGACTTGTCCTTCGCCGCAGGCTTGGCGGCCTGCTGCGCGTACGAAGCGGGTGCGGCGCATAGAGCGGCGGCGGCGGCGGCAAGCAGTGCGTGACGGATTCTCATGATGGCTCCCTCCCAGGGGCGTTGGACTGCGAAGCGCGAAGTGTAATGCGAACATAGTCGGCCGGCGAAAGGTTTTCCGGCCTGAGTTGCGGATCGATCCCCAGTGCCTCGTAATCCGCCTGTTTCAGCGGCAGCGCATTGCGCAGGGTCTTGCGCCGCGCGCTGAAGGCCTCGCGCACGATCCTCTCCAGCACCGTCTGGTCCCAGTCCGGCTTTTCCGCGATCGGCACCAGCCGCACCACGGCGGAGTCCACTTTCGGCGGCGGGCGGAAGGCGCCGGGCCCGACGTTGAAGAGCTTGTGCATGCGAAAGCGGGTCTGCAGCATCACCGACAGCCGGCCGTAGTCCGGCGTGGAATGCTTCGCCACCATGCGCTGCACGACTTCGAGCTGCAGCATGAAGTGCATGTCGCGAATCTGGCCCTGAATGCGGCGGGCGTGCTGCGCGAGGTGGAACAGGATCGGGGTAGAGATGTTGTAGGGCAGGTTGCCGACGATGCGCGCCCCCATTGGAAGGTCTGAAAAATCGTGGTCGAGCACATCGGCGACGACGACCTGCAGGCGGGATTCCGGGAACTCCTCCGACAGGCGGGCGGCCAGGTCGCGGTCGATCTCTATGACGGTAAGGCGGTCGATGCGTTCCAGCAGCGGCCGGGTGAGCGCGCCTTCTCCGGGGCCGATTTCCACGACGGCATCGTCCCTTGCAGGGGCAACGGCATCGACGATGCGCTTCAGTACTCCAGGGTCGTGCAGGAAATGCTGGCCAAACCTCTTGCGAGCCCTCACCTGTCCTCTAGCCGCAGTTCGACGTAGGTGCGGTCACGCAGCTGGCGCAACCAGTCCTGGTATGCATCGTCCGCCTTGCGCTCCTTTAGCGCCTGGCGGGCCTGCATGCGGCGGCGCTCCTGCGTCAGCCCGGCCGCGCGCCGCTCCAGGACCTGGATCAGGTGCCAGCCGAAGGGCGACTTGACCGGCGGGCTGGTCTCGCCCGGCTTTAGCGCATCCATGGCGCGCTCGAAATCGGGCACCGTATCGCCGGGAAGCAGCCACTCCAGGTCGCCGCCGCGCGACGCGCTGCCATCGGCCGAGTGCAGGCGCGCCTGGTCGGCGAAATCCGCGCCGCCGGTCACGATGCGCTCGCGGATCTCCGTCAGCCGGCGGCGCGCGTCGGCCTCCGAGACGACCTCGTTGGTGCGCACCAGGATGTGCCTCGCGTTGGTCTGTTGCACGGGCGCGCCTTCCTCCGCCCCACGCCGTTCCAGCAGCTTGACCACATGGAAGCCGCCCGGGCTGCGCAGCACGGGACTGGTCTCGCCCGTACGCAGGCTCTTTACGGCGCCGGCGAAGATCTCCGGCAGGCGATCCTCGCCCCGCCAGCCCATGCTGCCGCCCTTGAGCGCGTCGGGCGCGTCCGAATAACTCGCCGCGATCTTGGCGAAATCCGTCCCCGAAGCGGATTCGCTGCGCGCCTGCTCGGCCTTCTTGCGCGCCTGCTCGACCTGCTCGGGGCTCGCCTGCTCGGGCACGCGCACCAGCACGTGAACGAGGTTGTACTCGCTGCGCGCGCCGCTGCCGCCCTTGGACTCGGCCAAGAACTGGTCGATCTCGCCGTCGCTCACCTCGATGCGGTCGTCCACCTCGCGCTCGCGCAGGCGCTGCAGCTGGATCTGCTGGCGCACTTCGTCGCGGAACTTCTCGAAACTCACTCCGTCTTTTTCCAGCGCGTCGCGAAACGCAGACAGCGACATCTTGTTGTTTTCCGCGATGCGCTCCAGGGCGCGGTCCAGCTGCACCTCCTCCACCCGGATGCCGTTTTCCTTCGCCAGCTGCAGCTGCGCCTTGTCCAGGATCAGGCGCTCGAGAATCTGGCGCTCCATTACGGCGCGCTCGGGCAGCGGCGTGCCCTGCTGCCTGAGCTGGCGTTCCGCCAGGTCACGGCGCTCGGCGAGTTCGGAAGCCGTAACGACCTCGCGGCCCACGACGGCGACGATGCGGTCCACCAGCACGATGCGCTGCGGCTGGCGCGGCGCGCGCGGCGCCTCCTGGCCCTGTGGGTCGCGAACCTGGCCGCGAATCGGCTGCTGCGCGTAAACGCCAATGGCGGCGCAAGTCAGGGCAACGGCGAGGACGATTCTCATCGAAAATCTTTGCTAGAAGACCTGCTCGAAGGGCAGGCGTGGACGCAGGCTCGGCGGCACCAGAGAGCCCTGCGCGGGGTTGGTGACCGCGTAGCCCGACACGCTGCGCTTCATCAGGCTGACGATTTCGTCCGATCCGAGGCTGCCGAAGCCGTTGAACTCGAGTTGGAAGAAGACGCCGGTGGAGACTGTCTGCACCGCGGCCTGCAACCTCTGGAATGCGCCGCGGAACACCCAGCAGCCGCCGTTGTACTCGAAGCCCGCGATACCCTCCAGCAGGCGCGATTCGCTTAGCGAGTAGTTCCAGCGGCCGATGGCGTACCAGCCCGGCGCCACCGGCCACTGGCCGGCGACGTCGACCTGCTTTAGCTGGGTCTCGCGATTGAAGCGGTAGCTGGCGTTCACCACCTTGGCGATTTCCGGCGCGTAGCGCGCCGAAACGCTGTAGCGCTCCGCGCGCGATTGCTGGGGGTTGTACTGGATCGCGCTGTCGAAGCTGTAATCGCGCCCCAGCCGGCCACCCAGCGACGCGAGCAGATCGGACTGGTCCCTGGTGCGCAGGGTCGACGTTGGCGTGAGGCCCACACGTTCGTCGGAGAAATAGTAGCGCTGGCCGACGGTGCCCCGCAGCAGCTCCACGCCGTTCGGCGTCACGAGACGGGAACTGGCCGCGATCGTCACCTGGTTCGCGTCGCCGAAGCGGTCCTTGCCGCTGAAACGGTTCTCGGTGAATATCTGGCTGGAATTGAATTCCGCCAATGCAGTGTCGAACAGCGGATTCTGGCTCTGGTTGCGGTACGGCGCGTAGACATAGAACAGCCGCGGCTCGAACGTCTGGGTGAGCGAATCGCCGAACCAAGTCACGGGCCGATCGAAAATCATGCCGCTGTCCACGCTCATCCAGGGCAGCGTCACGCTTTGCTTCGCGGGCTGGCCGGCCGCGGTATTCGTCAGGCGGTAGTCGGTAAAGCGCAGACCGACCTTCGGCGTCAGGAAGTAACCGGGCGCGAGGATCGGCATCGCGAGCGTCGGATTGGTCGACAGCCTGGTCCCCTCGACCAGCGTCGGGTGCAGGAAACGCACGAATTCCGCCGGCGCACTGGCGTCGAACCGTCCGCCGATGTCGTTCCTCGTGGCGGCGAAGTTGAACTGCGGCATGCGGTCGTAAGGAATGGTGATCGGCGCCAGCGGATCCTGCAGGGTCTGGAATCGGTGCAGCGTTCCGCGCAGGGAGTACGCGGTGCCGGCGATCGTCTTGCCGTAATCCAAGTACGCGTGCTGCTGGAGGATGCCGGTCGAGACCTGCTGCACCCGCGATGTCAAGTCGACGAAGTAACGGCTGTCCGAAACCCGGTTGAAATCGATGCGGCCCGTCAGTTCAGGCGTGATCCTGTGGTTATGGAGCAGCGAGAAGGCGCTGCGCGAGGTGCCCAGTTGATTGTCTCGCGGCATGAATTCATGGCGCAGCTCGCCCGTGTAGTTCCGGTCGATGTAGCGATACTGGGTCCTCAGCTGCTCGCCACGCTTGGACATGTACGACGGGGTGAGCGTTAGGTCCTGCTCCGGCGCGATATTCCAGTAGTAGGGCACGGCCAACTCGAGGCCGCGCCGGGAATTCTGAGAATAGGAAGGCGTCAGGAATCCCGACTTGCGCTGCTTGTCGAGGGAAAACGACCCGTACGGCAGCGGCAGAATGGTGGTATCGAAGAACTTGAGGCGTCCGTCGCGGAGAGTGGCCACCTGCTTGTCGTTGTCGATCTCGAGTTCGCCCGCCTCGAAGCGCCAGTCTTCCTTGCCGGGTTCGCAGGTGGTGAACATGCCTTTTACCAGCCGGATGCGGCTCTTGCCCAGGAAATCGAGCCGCTCGGCGCGGCCGCGCATCACTGTGGTCTCGCCTTGCAACAGGTAGTTCGAGTCCTCGAACACGCCGGTATCGTCCTGCGTGTTGTAGCGCAGCCGCGGCCCGAAGAAGCGATCCTGGCCGCGCAGGAATCGCACCCCGCCATCGGCCTCGATGCGCCCGAACTCCTGGTTGAAGCGCAGGAATTCGCTGAAAACGGTGAGGTCATCGCGCTGGAACTCGACCTGGCCGCGCGCGGTCACTTCGAGCTCCGACACCCCCTCGATGCTCTGCGCGTCGATGGTCGTCGGCCCCTTCGGCTTGGCAACGGGCACGGGTATCGACACCTGCGCCCAGCCCGGGTGGGCGCCGGACAGGAACAGGAGCGGGAAAAGGAGCGCCGCGAAGCGCGCCGGACGATGCCGCATGTGTGGAAGGTTCTGGGCGCGTTTCTAGAGAGTGAAAAGTGTCATAATTCGGCCCACTTCGCAATGGATTTCAGGCTCGTCGCGCTCGAGCGCTGGCTCGGCGCAGAATTTCCGGCCATCCCCTTTACGCTGGCCCCGGCCTCGGAGGATGCGAGCTTTCGGCGGTATTTCCGTGCCCGTTTCGCAGACGGGCGCAGCTTCGTCGCCATGGACGCGCCCCCCGAGAAGGAGGATTGCCGGCCCTTCCTGCACGTTGCCGGCCTGTTCGAGCGGGCCGGCGCGCACGTGCCCGCGGTCCACGCGCAGAACCTTGAATCCGGCTACCTGCTGCTGGAAGACCTCGGCAATGCGACCTTCCTGGACGAATTCAACCGTGGAGCGGACCCGGATCCGCTCTATGCGGCCGCAAGCGAGACCCTGGTCCGCATCCAGCTGGCGAGCCGCGCGGCATTGCTGCCGGACTACGATCGCGCGCTGCTGGAGCGCGAGCTCGTGCTGTTCCCCGACTGGTACATCGCCCGCGAGCTGGGGCTCGAGCTCGCGCCCGGCGACCGGCAGCTGCTGCAAACCGCGTTTGAATCGCTGCTGGCCAATAACCTCGCCCAACCCAGGGTATTCGTGCACCGGGACTATCACAGCCGCAACCTGATGGTTAGCGCGCCGCTGCCGGGCGTCCTGGATTTCCAGGACGCGGTCTACGGCCCGATCACCTACGACCTGGTGTCGCTGTTCAGGGACGCCTATGTACGCTGGGAGGAAGCGCGGGTGCTGGATTGGGTGGTGCGCTACTGGGAAAAAGCGCGCAAGGCCGGCTTGCCGGTGCGCGCCGATTTCGCCGAGTTCTACCGCGACTTCGAATGGATGGGCGCGCAGCGGCAGCTGAAGGTCATCGGGATATTCGCGCGCCTCTGCCATCGCGACGGCAAGGAACGCTACCTTGGAGACATTCCGCGGGTCATGGACTATCTCCTCGCCACCTGCCGGCGCTACCGCGAGCTGGCGCCCCTCGCCAGGCTGCTCGAACGCCTCGCACCGGCATGAAAGCCATGATCCTCGCCGCGGGCCGCGGCGAGCGGCTGCGGCCGCTGACCGATTCGATCCCCAAGCCGCTGGTCGAAGTCGCCGGCCAGACGCTGCTCGGGCGGCACCTGGAGCGCCTGGCAGCGGCGGGCTTCACGCGCGCTGTCATCAACGTGTCGCACCTGGCCCAGAAGATCACCGAACGCTACGGTGATGGCGTGCGCACAGGGATGGCGATCGAATGGTCGCACGAAGCCGCACCGCTGGAGACCGCCGGGGGGATCGCGCAGGCGCGCAAGCTGCTGGGAGCCGAATCCTTCCTGCTGGTGAACTCCGACATCTGGTGCGATTACGAGTTCTCGAAGCTGCGCGGCTTCGACCTGGGCGGGCGCTTGTCGCACCTGGTGCTCGTGCCGAACCCGGAGCAGCATCCGGCGGGCGATTTCACGCTCGTGGACGGCATCGTCGGCAACGCCGCCGCGCCGCGCTACACTTATGCCGGCATCGCGGTGATTTCGCCGCGGCTCGTGGCCGGAGTAACCGCCGGCAGCAAGGCGCAGCTCGCGCCGCTGTGGCGCGCGGCCGCGGAGCGTGGCGAAGTAACGGGTGAATTGCACGGCGGGCACTGGTGCGACGTCGGCACCCCGGAGCGCCTCGCCGCGCTGGAAGCGCGATTGAAGAAAACATGAAACCAAACGACCTCGATCCGGTACAGCACGGCGCGCGCCGCGCCCGCCTCGCGCAGGCGATGCAGGGCGGCGTGGCGGTGATCCCCACCGCGCCCGAGCGCATCCGCAACCGGGACACGCACTACCCTTACCGCTTCGACAGCCATTTCTACTACCTCTCCGGTTTTCCGGAGCCCGAGGCGGTGCTGGTGATCGTCGCCGGCGCGCAGCCGAGGAGCCTGTTGTTCTGCCGCGAGAAGAACGAGGAGCGCGAGACCTGGGATGGGTTCCGCTTCGGTCCGCAAGCCGCGCGGGAGCGTTTCGGCTTCGACGAATGCCATCCGATCGCCGAACTGGATGCGAAGCTTGCCGAACTGCTGGGCGACCAGCCGGCGCTGCACTATCCGGTCGGGGCGGATGCCGCGTGGGATGCGCGCGCGATGGGCTGGATGAACGCGGTGCGGGCAAGGGCGCGCGCCGGCACCGGTGCGCCCGATCGAATCCACGACGTGCGCTCCCTGATCGACGAAATGCGCCTGGTAAAGGATGCGCACGAGCTGGGCGTCATGCGCCGGGCGGCGTCGATTTCGGCGGGCGCGCACCGGCGCGCCATCCGCGCCGCGCGTCCCGGAGGCTTCGAATTCGAACTCGAAGCCGAACTGCTGCACGAATTCCGCCGCCACGGCGCCGAATTTCCCGCGTATTGGCCGATCGTCGCCGGCGGCGCCAACGCCTGCGTGCTGCACTACGTTTCCAACAACGCGGCGCTGCACGCCGGCGACCTGGTGCTGATCGATGCCGGCTGCGAGCTCGCGGGCTACGCTTCGGACATCACGCGCACCTTTCCCGTAAGCGAGCGTTTCACGGCGGCGCAGCGCGAGGTCTATGAGATCGTCCTCGCCGCGCAGGCGGCGGCCATCGACAAGGTGCGAACCGGCAATGCCTGGAACGAACCGCACGACGCAGCGGTGCGGGTGCTGGCGCAGGGAATGCTCGATCTAAAGCTCGTCTCCGGCGGCCTGGACGAAGTGCTGGAAAAGGAAACCTACAAGCGCTTCTATATGCACCGCACCGGCCACTGGCTCGGCCTGGACGTGCACGATGCGGGCGAATACAAGCGCGCCGGCAAATGGCGCACGCTCACGCCGGGGATGATGCTCACGGTGGAACCCGGCCTCTACATCCGCGCCGCGGACGACGTGCCCGAAGCGCTGCGCGGCATCGGCGTGCGCATCGAGGACGATGCGCTGGTCACCGATGGCGCCTGCGAGATCATCACCGCCGAAGCGCCAAAGAACGTCGCCGATATCGAAGCATTGAAGCGGGATGCCGGCTGAGATTGTCGTCCGGGGCGCCGGGCCGGTCGGTTGCACGATCGCGCTCCTGCTGCACGCGGCCGGGAGGAAAGTCGGCTTGGCGGGCCGCAAGACCTTCCCAGGCAAAGCGCCGCTGCGGCCGCCTCTTCGCCCCATTGCGCTGTCCCATGCAAGCCGCCTGATCCTCGAGCGCATCGGCGCCTGGCGCGCGCTGGATCCGACCCCGATCGAGCAGATTCATGTTTCCCAGCAGGGCGCATTCGGACGCACCTGCCTGAGCGCAGGCGACGCGGGCGTCCCGGCGCTGGGCTACGTGGTGGACTACGAGTCGCTCTCGGGCAGCCTGCTGTCCCGGCTGGGCGATTGCGGAATCCGGATCGAAACCGAAGCCGAAGGCGCGCTGCTTACGGTCCACGCCGAAGGTAGTTCAAACGCCGTGCAGGAAAAAAATTATTCCCAGGAAGCGCTCGTCGCGCTCGTGACGACCAGCCCTGCCGCCGCGCAGACGGCGTGGGAGCGCTTCACGCCCGAGGGGCCGCTCGCCTTGCTGCCGCTGGCGGGGCGCTATTGCGCCGTTTGGGGCATGCCACCCGGGCGCGCCGAGGCATTGTGCAGCGCATCCGACGCGGATTTTCTGGAGGCGCTCGCCGTCGCGTTCGGCGCACGCGCGGGCCGGTTCGTGGCGGTCGGCGAGCGCAACCGCGCGCCCCTCGCGCCGCGCGTGCGCGAATCGCGCGTGGGACTGCGCGAAGTTTTTGTCGGCAACGCCGCGCAGACGCTGCATCCGGTCGCCGGCCAGGGCCTGAACCTCGGCCTGCGCGATGCCTGGGATCTGGCGCAAATCTTGCGGGGTGCGCAAGACTCGCAAGACCCGGGCGATGCGCGCCTGCTGCAGCGCTACGCCGCGATGCGACGGCTGGATGCGATGGCGGGCGTGCGCATCACCGATTTCCTGGCTGGGGCCTTTCTTGGCGCGAATCCCGTGGCCGGGCTGATGCGAGGAATTGGTTTAACCGCATTGGACATTTGCCTGCCGGCAAGGCGTTTTTTCGCGCGCCGCATGATCTACGGAACTTCGGCATTGCCCTAGGCTGTGAAGGAATGCCGCGCTGTTAGAAATACGCAACAGCGCCGATGTTTTTTCACAACGGAACGCGTTAGAATTCGCTCCCCTCGCATGACCTCCGGCACCAAAATACAGATGCAACTCGGCTCGCACGTGTTGCGAAACGGATTGTTTGTCGCGCCGATGGCGGGCGTCACCGACAGGCCCTTTCGCACGCTCTGCCGGCGTTATGGCGCGGGCCTTGCGGTCTCCGAGATGGTGTCTTCGCGTCCGGAACTTCGCACGACCCGCAAGTCGCGCCTGCGCCTGGAGCACCGGGGAGAAGCCGGCCCCGTTTCGGTGCAGATCGCGGGCGCCGATCCGGCCATGATGGCCGACGCCGCCCGGATCAATGCCGACGAGGGCGCGCAGATCATCGATATCAACATGGGTTGCCCGGCGAAGAAAGTCTGCAACGTCGCCGCCGGCTCGGCCCTCCTTTCAGATGAACCGCTGGTGGCGCGCATCCTCGAGGCGGTCGTGGCCGCGGTGGACGTGCCGGTTACGCTCAAGATCCGCACCGGCCCGAGCCCAGAGCGCAGGAACGCGCTTGGCATCGCACGCATTGCCGAGGCGGCGGGCATCGCCCTGCTCACGGTGCACGGCCGCACCCGAGCCTGCGCCTTTCGCGGCGAGGCGGAGTTCGACACGATTGCAGAGGTCAAGGCCGGCGTGCGCATCCCGGTCATCGCCAACGGCGACATCGGCACCCCCGAGGAAGCCAGGCGCGTACTGGCATACACCCGCGCCGATGGCGTCATGATCGGCCGGGCCGCGCACGGGCGCCCGTGGATTTTCCGGGAATTCAATTCCTTTCTGGAAGACGGGACGAAACTCGCACCGCCGGCGGCCTCCGAAATGCGCGCGGTCGCGCTAGAGCACCTGGAAGGCATCTATTCGCTGTATGGCGAAGATCTCGGCGTGCGTATCGCGCGCAAGCACATCGGCTGGTACACGCGCGGACTGCCCGGGGGCGAGGCATTCCGCCGCGAAGCGGTGCAGATCCTGTCGGCGCCGGCGCAACTCGCCGCCGTGGCTCGTTTTTATGACGGACTGCCTGCTTGAGCCGGAATACCGAGCTTGCCGACGCGGTGAAGCGTTCTCTTGAACGCTACTTCCGCGACATGGACGGCGAGCGGCCGACCGCGATCTACGACATGGTGCTGAAGAACATCGAGCGGCCGCTGATCGAGACCGTGCTCGGCAAGGCCGAGGGCAACCAGAGCGCCGCCGCGGCGATGCTCGGCATCGACCGCAATACCCTGCGCAAGAAAATACAGCAGCTGCGGATCAAGGCGTGAAGGCGTGAATGTAAAAGTCGGACGGGCGCTCGTGAGCGTCTCCGATAAGTCGGGCGTGGCAGAGTTTTCCCGCGCCCTCGTCGGCCTCGGCGTGCAGATCCTTTCCACCGGCGGCACGGCGAAGCTGCTCGAGAGGGAAGGCCTGAAGGTCACCGAGGTTTCGGCGCACACCGGTTTCCCAGAGATGCTCGACGGCCGGGTGAAGACGCTGCACCCGAAAATCCATGGCGGCATCCTCGCGCGGCGCGACAGCCGCGAGCACATGGCGGCCATCGGCAAGGCGGGCATCGAGCCGATCGACCTCGTCGTGGTCAACCTCTATCCATTCCAGGCGACGGTCGCCGATCCGGACTGCACGCTGGAGAACGCCATCGAGAACATCGACATCGGCGGCCCGGCGATGCTGCGCGCCGCGGCGAAGAACTACGCAGGCGTCGCGGTGGTGGTCGATCCGGCGGACTACGCCAGGGTGCTGGAGGAGATCCGCGCCACGGGCGGCGTCGCCGAGGCGACCCGTTTCGCGCTGGCGAAGAAGGTGTTCGCGCACACCGCTAGCTACGACGGGGCGATTGCCAACCACCTGTTCTCGCTGGATGCCGACAACAACCGCCGCCCATACCCGGAGGTGCTCAACCTGCAGTTCGTGAAGCGCCAGGACATGCGCTATGGCGAGAATCCGCACCAGTCGGCCGCGTTCTACCGCGACCAGCAGCCGGTGGCGGGTGGCATCGCGGGCTTTTCCGTGCTCCAGGGCAAGGAACTCTCGTACAACAACATCGCGGATTCCGATGCCGCCTGGGAATGCGTGAAGAGTTTCGCCGAACCGGCCTGCGTCATCGTCAAGCACGCCAATCCCTGCGGCGTTGCGGTTGCCGCGAATCCGCTCGCGGCCTATCGCAAGGCCTTCAGCACCGACCCGACCTCCGCGTTCGGCGGCATCCTCGCCTTCAACCGCGCACTCGACCGGGCGGCCGCCGAAGAGATCGGCAAGCAGTTCGCCGAAGTGATCATCGCGCCGCGCGTCGAGGCCGAAGCGCGCGAGTTCCTCGCCGCCAAGCAGAACCTGCGCGTGCTCGAGGTACCGATGTCGCACGACATGCAGGCGCACGACTACAAGCGGGTCGGCGGCGGACTGCTGGTACAAAGCAGTGATTCAAAATCACTGCAAAAAACAGATTTATCCATAAAAACAAAAAAGAAACCCACGGACGCGCAGCTGACCGACCTGCTATTCGCCTGGAAAGTGGCGAAGTACGTCAAGTCCAACGCCATCGTGTTCTGTCGCGACGGCGCCACCATCGGCGTCGGCGCGGGGCAGATGAGCCGCATCGACAGCGCGCGCATCGCCGCGATCAAGGCGCAGAACGCCGGCCTGTCGATCGCCGGCTCGGTGGTGGCCTCGGACGCTTTCTTCCCGTTCCGCGACGGGCTCGACGCGGTGATCGATGCCGGCGCCGCCGCGGTGATCCAGCCCGGCGGCAGCGTGCGCGACGACGAAGTGATCGCCGCGGCCGACGAGCGCGGCATCGCCATGGTGTTCACCGGCGTGCGGCACTTCCGCCACTGACATGAAGATCCTCGTCATCGGTTCTGGCGGGCGCGAGCACGCGATGGCCTGGAAGCTCGCGCAGGGCGCGAAAGTGCAGAAGGTGTTTGTCGCGCCCGGCAACGGCGGCACGGCGACCGAGAGCGGGCTGGAGAACGTGGCAATTTCCTCCATTCCGGAATTGATCGCCTTCGCGAAGAAGGAACAGATCTACCTGACCGTCGTCGGTCCCGAAGCGCCGCTTGCTGCCGGCGTGGTGGACGCCTTCCAGGAAGCGGGGCTGAAGATCTTCGGCCCGGTACGCGCCGCGGCGCAGCTCGAGGCCTCGAAAGCTTTCGCCAAGCAGTTCATGGCGCGCCACGGCCTGCCGACCGCGAAGTACCAGACATTCACGAACGCTTCGGAGGCCAAGGCCTACGTCGACAAGCAGGGCGCGCCGATCGTGATCAAGGCTGACGGCTTGGCTGCGGGCAAAGGCGTGGTAGTCGCGACCACCGTCGCAGAAGCGAAGGCCGCGATCGACCTGATGCTGGTGCAGAACAAGCTGGGCGACGCCGGCGCGCGCGTGGTGGTGGAGGAGTTCCTCGAAGGCGAGGAAGCGAGCTTCATCGTCATGGCGGACGGCTCGCACGCGCTGCCGCTGGCCACCAGCCAGGACCACAAGCGCCTCAAGGACGGCGACCAGGGGCCGAATACCGGCGGCATGGGCGCCTACTCGCCCGCGCCGGTGGTGACGCCGCAGCTGCACGCGCGCGTGATGCGCGAGATCATCCAGCCCGCGATCGCCGGCATGGTGAAAGACGGCACGCCTTATGTCGGGTTCCTTTATGCGGGCCTGATGATCGACAAGGCCGGCAACCCGAAAACGCTCGAATTTAACTGCCGCCTCGGTGACCCGGAGACGCAGCCGATCATGCTGCGCCTGAAATCGGATCTGCTCGCGCTGGTCGAACACGCATTGGCCGGCACGTTGGACCGCGCCTCCGCCGACTGGGATCGCCGTCCTGCGCTGGGTGTGGTGCTCGCGGCCGCAGGCTATCCCGACGAGCCGCGCAAGGGCGATGAAATCACGGTGCTGCCCAAAGCAACCGAGGACTGCCGCGTGTTCCACGCCGGAACGACGCTCGATGGTGAGCGCCTCGTCACCAACGGCGGACGGGTGCTTTGCGTCACGGCGCTCGGCGGCTCACTGAAGATGGCGCGCGCGCGCGCCTACGAGGCTGCCGACGCAATCCGTTTTGACGGCATGCAACTCAGGCGAGACATCGGTCATCGAGCTCTGAAAAAAGCCTGAAATGGATACGCGCCCGGTTCGCGACTACTTCACCGCGCTGCAGGCGCGCATCGTCTCGGCGCTCGAATCCCTGGACGGCAACAAGTTCATCCCCGACACCTGGCAGCGCGCCGAAGGCGGCGGCGGCACCACCTGCATCCTCGAGGAAGGCAAGCTGTTCGAGCGCGCCGGCGTCGGCTTCTCCCATGTCTCGGGAAAAGAACTGCCGCGCAGCGCCTCCGCAGCCCATCCGGAGATCGCCGGCAAGCACTACGAGGCCATGGGCGTGTCGCTGGTGCTACATCCGCGCAACCCGTACTGCCCCACGGTGCACCTCAACGTGCGCTTCTTTTCCGCCGGCGAGACCTGGTGGTTCGGCGGCGGCATGGACCTCACGCCCTACTACGGCTTCGAGGAAGACGCGAAGCACTTCCACCTGACCTGCAAGCGCGCCCTCGACCCGTTCGGCGCGGACCTGTATCCGAAATACAAGAAAGGGTGCGACGAGTATTTCTTCCTGAAGCACCGCAGCGAACCGCGCGGCATCGGCGGCATTTTCTTCGACGACTTGTCGAAGCCCGATTTCGCCTCCGCATTTTCCCTCACGCGCTCGGTCGGCGACCACTTCATCACCGCCTACGCGCCGATCCTCGAGCGCCGCCGCGCCACGCCCTCGGGCGACGCCGAGCGCGCCTTCCAGTGCTACCGCCGTGGCCGCTACGTGGAATTCAACCTGGTGCAGGACCGCGGCACCCTCTTCGGCCTGCAATCCGGCGGCCGCACCGAATCCATCCTGATGTCCATGCCGCCCGCCGTCACCTGGCGCTATGCCTGGTCGCCTGCTCCCGGCTCGCCGGAGGCGAAGCTCTACTCGGATTTCCTCAAGCCGCGCGACTGGGTCTAGGCCGTTCGCGTTCCCGTCCGCGAAGGAAGGTGCTTGTCCAGCGGCGCGACATGGCCGCGGAATCCCTCGCGCTCGCCAAGGCGCGCGAGCCAGCCTTCGATGCACGGCAGCGGCGGCCGTTCGAGTCCGAAATGGAAAAAGCGCTGGGTCGATATGCCCAGCGGAATGTCACCGATCGTGAAGGAATCGCCGGCGAAGAAAGCGGAGCGCGCAAGCTGCGCCTCCATCAACTCGAGCTTGCTGACCACATCGCGGCGCGAAGCCTCGACTGTTTCGGCGGATCGCTGGCTGGCAGGCAGGCGCTCCAGGTGCAGTATGAGGGCGTGCAAGGCGGGATCCATGCTGTAGTTGGTCCAGGTCATCCACTGCAGGGCGCGCGCGAACGTAAACTCGTTGCCGCCGAAGAGCCTGTCCGGCGCATAGCGCCGCGCGAGGTAGGCGACGATGGCGTTCGATTCCCAGAGGATAAATCCACCGTCATCGATCGTCGGGATCGTCCCGTTCGGATTCATTGACCGGTAGGCCGCCGTATCGACGATGCCGAAAGGGACTTCTCCCTGCCAGACGTAGCCCTTCTCGCCCGTCGTCGCGCTCGCCAGCGTGAGTTCGTACAACACGCCGGCCTCGGCGAGCGTCCAGAGCACCCGCTGCGTGTTAGTCGAGGTCGGCCGACCCCATACTTTCAGCATTGCCACCGAACGGAAGCGTCAGTCCGCTTTCGCGCCGGATGCTTTCACCACCGGCGCCCACTTGGCGATTTCGGCCTTGACGAAATTGCCGAGTTGCTCGGGCGTCATCGGAATGAAGCGGGCGCCTTCGGCGGTCATGCGGGCGGTCATCTCTTTCGTGCTCATGAAGTTCCGCGTCTCGGTATTGAGCCGCTGGACGATGTCGGCGGGCGTGCCGGCGGGGGCGAAGAAGCCGACCCAGTTGTTGACGACGAAGCCCGGCAGCGACTCGCGGATCGCCGGCAGCTCGGGCGTGGCGGCGGCGCGCGCCTCGCCCATGCTGGCGAGCGCGCGCAGCTTTCCGGCCTTGGCGTGCGGCAGCACCGTGGGCATAGTGGCGAAGATGAGCGAGGTCTGGCCGGCCAGCAGGTCGGTGATCGCCGGCACGTTCCCCTTGTAGGGCACGTGCAGCAGGTCGACCTTCGCGATCGACTTGAACAGCTCGCCTGCGAGGTGGCTCGCGGTGCCCGCGCCCGCCGAAGCGTAGGTCAGGCCGCCCGGCTTGGCGCGCGCGAGTGCGATCAGCTCGGCCACGCTGTTCGCCGCCACCGACGGGTGCACCACGAGTAGGCCGTCCGCGTCCACCAGCAGCGCGATCGGAGCGAAATCCTTCACCGGGTCGTAGGGCATCTTCGAAAAGAGGCTCACGTTCACTGCGTGCGTGCCGATGCTGCCGATGCCGATCGTGTAGCCGTCGGGTGCCGCCTTGGCGACCAGGTCGGCGCCAATGTTGCCGCCGGCGCCGGTGCGGTTCTCGATCACCACCGGCTGGCCCCAGAGCTCGGTCAATCGATTGCCGACCAGCCGCGAGTAGATGTCGGCGATGCCGCCGACGGGGAACGGGACGATTATCCGTATTGGCTTCGACGGGTACTGCTGCGCGGAACAGGGCAGGAAAATTCCAAGAGAGAGAACAATCCCGAGCAAGAATCGAGTCATGGCAATTCTCCGGCGCTGCGAAAGTGTTTCTGGGCCTCGGCGACGCGGCCTTCGCGTTCCGCCAGGCGGGCGAGTTCGAGGTGCGCGGCGCGCGACGGCCCGAACGACAGGCTAGCTTCCAGGTAGTTCTGCGCCTTGCCCCAGAGCTCCGCGGCCATGCACAGGCGCCCGAGGGTCGCGAGCAGCAGCGGGTCTTCGGCATGCTCGCGCAGCCAGCGCTCGGCGCGCTCGATGCGCGCGCGCGCCTCGACCGGCCGCTTGACGCCATCGAGCTTCTCGATGTCGCCGTACATCGTGGCCAGCGCCGGATTCCATTCCTTGACGAGGCTGCGCTCGATGAGGTCCCGGCAGAGCGCCGCTTCGCCCAGCGCCGCCGCGCGCCGCGCGGCCGCCGAGGCGACGCGCGGATGCACCAGGTCGGCGGACGGAATGCGCCGCAGGCGCGCTTCCAGCGAAGCGCGGTCGCCCGATTCGCGCGCGAGCAATTCGATGTGCGCCTGCACCCGGTGCTCTTCCGCGATCGCCGGCGGCAGACCGCCGCGCTTGGAGAGCAGCGCGGCGAGCCGCAGCACTTCCTCCCAGTTCTGCGCGCCGCGCTCGGCGCGCAGCTGCATGCGCGCGGTGGCGATGTGCCGCGGCCCGGTGCCGTGCATGCTGCGCAGGGCGTCGCGCGCGCCGATGAAGTCCCGCTCATCCAGCGCCAGCTCGGCCTGCGTCAGCAGGCGCGCCGCGTGCAGCGATTCGCCCGCGGCTTCGGCGCGTTCCAGCCACTCGCCGCGGCGATCGTACTCGCGCATCTGGTGCGCGGCGCGCGCCCCGATCAGGGCCGCGATGCCGGGCGCGGCGCCCGCCTCCCAGGCGCGCGCCGCTTCCTTCTCGGCGCGCGAGTAGCGCCCCTCGAAGTAGCACTGCAGCGCGCTAGCGAGCGCGGTCTGGGCCTGCTCGCGCTTGCGCCGCGCGCGAAAGGCCTGCACGTGTTCCGGCAGTTCCAGCGTGTGGCTGACCAGGCGCACCGCGAGGTAGGCGGCGCAGAACGCCGCCGCCAGCGCCAGCACGAAAAGGAGCATGGAAATCTCGACCCGCCAGGGCGGGTAGACGACCAGCACGTAACCCTCGCCGAGGCGCCCGGCAAGCGCGAGCGCCACGGCCGCGGCGAACACCGCCATGAGCCAGAACAGCGCGCGCATCACGCGCTCCTTCTCACGGCGCGCATTACGCGCTCCTTCTCACGGCGCGCATCAGCCGCCGCTCAAGACTTGCCCCGCTCGCGGCGCGACTTGAAGCCGCGCACCGCCTCGAGGCTGTCGACGATCGACGGCGGCTCGAAACTGATCGAGGCCAAGGACAGTTGCCGCAACTGCGCGAGCGCCGCCTGCGAGCCCTTCGACTTGGCGTCGAAATAACGCTGGATCCAGGCCTGCGTGACGCGCAGATCCTCCCGATACCCGGCCTCGTCCCGCGTGAGCAGCGCGAGGCGCGCGT
>JANNXB010000079.1:0-3424 GCA_031409355.1 Betaproteobacteria bacterium
TCCACCACGCGGTAACGGTGCTCGCCGCTGCCTAGAATCACGGACATTCGATGCTTTCTCCCGAGATGAGGCCCGTAGAATAGCCGGATGCTCGCGCTTTGTCGTGGCAACCGAAGAGGATCAGATGAACCGACGTGATGCGATTCGTGCACTGCTCGCCACCCTGGTTGCCTCGCCTGGCTCCTTGCCGATTCCGGCCTACGGCCAGGCGCGCGTGCCGCGCATTGCGCTGCTTACCGGCAGCTCCGGAAAGGCACAGGAAGAGGCCATCAAGGCCCTGCGCGAGGGGCTAAGCGCCCTGGGGTACCAGGAGGGACGCAATTTCACCTTCGACTTCCGCTTCGGAGAATTCGACCGCGAACGCACCGCCAAGCTGACGGCAGAGGTCATCGCCAGCAAGCCCGACCTGCTCATTACGCAGGGCGCGGTCCTCATCGCGGTTGCGCCGCTGACCAAAACGGTTCCGGTAGTCGCCATGTTCAGCGGCGACATGGTGGACGTCGGCATCATCAAGAGCCTCGCCCGCCCCGGCGGCAATGTCACCGGCATCCAGTATTTCGCCATCGACCTGGTCGGCAAGCGCATCGAAATCCTCAAGGAAATCGTGCCCTCCCTCAAGCGCATCGCCGTGATCGCCGACCCCGGCCACCCCGTGGTGCACCTGGAGCGCGACGCGGCGATGGCGGCGGCCAAGACGCTCGGGCTGTCTGCCACCTACTTTCCGGTAAAGAACCCCAAGGAAGAACTCGACGCCGCACTGGGAGCGGCGCGCGCCGCCGGCGCCGAGGCGCTGGTGATGTTTCCTGACGCGGTGACCTTCCAGGGCCGGGAGCGGATCGCGGCATTCGCCCTGCAGCACAAATTGCCTACGGTCTCCGGCTGGGAAGCCTATGCCACCGCCGGAAACCTTCTCACCTACGGCCCGAACCTGCGCGCCTCCTGGGTACACCTTGCGGGTTACGTCGACCGCGTCCTGAAAGGCGGCGACCCTGCCACCCTGCCCGTGGAATTGCCGAGAATTGTCGAACTGATCGTCAACCGCAAGACCGCGAACGCGCTGGGACTGAAAATCCCCCCATCGGTGCTGCTGCGCGCCGACCGGGTGATTGAATGAAACGGCGGGCTGCCCGCGATAGCGGCACGCGGCCTGCGCGCCTATAATTCCACGATGGCTGCCGGGACTCTGCGTGCAAACGCAACTTCACAGGTCATTCGGGCGGCGGATCGGGCGTCCCCGGATCTTCCCACGGGCGAGTCGACACCAGAATCACGAATGGCCCTTGTGTGGGAACTGACCCTGCAATGCCTTGCAATCCAGCGAGGCGGCCAGATTGAGCCCCGACTTCAAAGATCTGCTGTCCGAATTCAACGCCCACGGCGTTGAGTATCTGGTTGTCGGAGCCTACGCCCTGGCGGCGCACGGCAGGGTCAGGGCAACAGGCGCCTTTCGGCTGCGCACCTGATCCGCAACAAGCGCGCGGTCGGCCGGGCGCAGGATATGGCCGATCTGGAATGGCTGGAGCGTTCGGAGCAGAAGTGACGTTCTTGGCAACCGAAAGGAACGAATGAACCGACGCAATGCGATTCGCACGCTGCTCGCTACCCTGGTCTCCTCCACCGGGGCGTTGCCGTTTCCCGGGTTGAGCCAGACGCGTGTTCGGCGCGCCGTTTTCGTCACCGGGGCCCCTGAACGACTCCTCTCGGACTGGATCGCCAATTTCCGCGAGGGCATGAAGGGCCTGGGGTATCAGGAGGGGCGCAACATCGCGCTCGAGTTCAGTTACGGCGGCGTTTCCCGCGAACTGACCAACCAGCTGGTGGCCGACGCGATCGCCAGCAAACCCGACGTACTCATCCTGCAGGCCGGCGCAGTCCACCAGGCCGCCGCGCTGACCAAGACGATTCCGCTCATCACCATCTACAGCGGCGACCTGATTGACGGCGGCCTGGTGAAGAGCCTGGCCCGCCCGGGCGCAAACATTTCCGGCATCCAGCTCATGGCGCTCGAGCTGGTGGGCAAGCGTATCGAGATCCTCAAGGAGATGGTGCCTTCGATAAAACGGCTGGCTGTCCTGGCGGCCCCCAATCATCCCGGCGTGCACCGGGAGCGAGATGCTTCGGTCGCCGCCGCCAAGACCCTCGGCATGAGCGTCGCCTACTATCCGGTGAAGGACCCGCAGGAACTCGATGCGGGACTGGCCGCCGCGCAGGCTGCCGGCACGGATGCGCTAGTGCTGTTTCCCGACGGCGTCACCAATACGGGGCGCGAGCGTATTGCGGCGTTCGCGTTGCAGCACAAACTGCCGACCGTTTCGGGCTGGGATGTCTATGCCATGGCCGGTGGCCTCCTCACCTACGGCCCGAGCATGCGCGCCGCCTACCGCCACCTTGCCAGCTACGTCGACCGGGTCCTGAAAGGCGCCGATCCGGCGACGATGCCCATCGAACTGCCGACGATTTTCGAACTGGTGGTCAACCTCAAGACGGCCCGCGCGCTTGGCATCAAGGTTCCCGGAACGGTGATGCTGCGCGCCGACCGGGTGATTGAATGAACCGACGCGACGCGCTTCGAGCACTGCTCGCCACCCTGGCCGCCTCGCCAGGCGTTCTGCCGCTTCCCGCCCGCGCCCAGCCGCGCATGCTGCGCGTCGTGTCGGTGTCCGGCAACTCGATAGAATCGATCTCGCCGACGCTCGCGGTATTTCGCGAGGCGGTGAAGACGCTGGGATACATCGAGGGGCGCAACATCTCCTTCGACTTCAGCGCGGCAGAGTTCTCCCGGGAACGCACCCGCCAGCTGGCCGCCGAAGCGTTGGCAACCAAGCCCGACATCATCTTTGCGCAGCATGGCGCGGTCCACGCGTTCGCGGATCTGACCAAAACCATTCCGATCATCGCGATCTACAGCGGCGACATGGTGGAAGCCAAGTTGGTGAATAGTCTGGCCCGCCCGGGGGGCAACATCACCGGCGTGCAACTCCTGGGGTTCGACCTGGTGGGCAAGCGCATCGAGATCCTCAAGGAACTCGTGCCTTCGATCAAACACCTGGCCGTCCTCGCGATGTCCGCGCATTATGGCGTGACCCAGGAGCGCGAAGTCTCGGTTGCCGCGGCCAAACGGCTCGGCATCGGCATCACCTACTATCCACTCGCCAAGCCGCAGGATCTCGATGCAGCTCTCATTGCGGCGAAAGCCCAGGGGGTCAATGGGGTGGTGCTGTTTCCCGACCCAATCACGCTTTCGAGCGCCCCGCGTGTCGCAGCGTTCGCCCTGCAGCACAGGCTGCCGGTGGTGTCGGCCTGGTACAACTATGCCGATGCGGGGGGACTCGTCAGCTACGGTCCCAACCTGCGCGAGGCGTGGCGCCGCGCGGCCAGCCACTTCGATCGCGTCGCGAAAGGCGCCGACCCGGCGACGATCCCC
>JANNXB010000080.1:0-5037 GCA_031409355.1 Betaproteobacteria bacterium
GAACTCGTTCCATTTGTACGGCGCCTTGGATTCGAGCGCCGGGAAGATCGCGTGCGTGGCGATCCTCGCCACCAGCAGCGTGTAGCCGTCGGGCGCCGCAGTGCGCACCTGCATCGTGCCGATGGAACCGGAGGCGCCGACGCGGTTTAGCGGAACGAAGCTGGCGTTGCCGAGGTACTTGGCGGCGTACTGCGCGAGCAGCCGGCCCGAAAGGTCGGAATCGCCGCCGGCGCCGAAGGGGATGACCAGATTGATCGGCTTGGAAGGATACTGTGCGCAGGCATTTCCAAATATGCCAAGCAAAACAATCAACGCGAACCATGGCTTCATTTCCCGACTCCGGTATTCTTCTGTGGATGAATAAGCCTAGCATGCCCTCCAGCCCGGTTTCGGGCCCCGGCGTCTGGTACGGGCGCGATCTGCAGCCGCGCACGGACTGGATGCGCCATTTCACGGCCGCAGAGCTCGCCGAACTGGATACCGCAGTGAGTGCCTTTCGCGCCAGCGGCACGCCGCTCGCGGACATTTCCCCCCTGACGTTCAAATTGCCCTCGCTCGGCAAGACCCTGGCGGGGATCCTTGCGGAAATGCTGGAAGGGCGCGGCTTCGCCATGCTGCGCGGCTTTCCGGTGGAGCGTTATGCGCGCGAGGAGCAGGCGATCGCCTACATGGGCATCGGCTCGTGGTTCGGCCGCGCGCGCTCGCAGAACGCCAAGGGCCACCTGCTCGGGCACGTGAAGGACCTCGGCCTGGACATCAAGGATCCGAAAGTCCGCTACTACCAGACCAACCGCCGGCTCGAGTACCACACCGATTCGGTCGACGTGGTGGGGCTGCTGTGCCTGAAGACCGCGAAGGCGGGCGGCGAGAGCTTCATCGCGAGTTCGATGACGCTCTACAACGAAGTCCTCGCGCGCCGGCCCGACCTGCTGCCGGCACTGTTCGAGCCCTTTCCCACCGACCGCCGCGGCGAAGTTCCCGAGGGCATGCAGCCCTGGTTCGACATGCCGATTTTCCACTGGCACGCGGCGCGCCTCACCTGCATCTACGTGCGCCAGTACATCGAATCGGCGCAGGCCCTCTTTCCAGAAGCGAAGCGCCTCAGCCGCGAACAAGTCCTGGCCATGGACCTGCTGGACGAACTCGTGAACGACCCGCAGATCCACCTCTCGATGGCGTTCCTGCCGGGCGACATGCAGTTCCTGCACAACCACCAGATCCTGCATTCGAGGAACGATTTCGAGAACTGGCCGCAACCGGAGCGCCACCGCCACCTGCTGCGCCTGTGGCTCGCGCCGGCGAGCGCGCGGCCGCTGCCGGAGATATTCGCGCCGCGCTACGGCAGCGTCGCGCCGGGCGAGCGCGGCGGCATCGTGGTCAGCGGGACGACGCCGAGAGTGCCGCTCGAGGCTGAGTAGGCGTACGCGGAAGCATTTGCAGGATCGCACCGCGTACGCGCTCCTGCGTCCAGTCGACCTCTCCCACCACGCTGTAGCGGATCTTGCCATCCGGGCCGACCAGGAAACTGATCGGCAGCACGCGCGCGCGCCAGCTTTTGGCGACCGCACTGTCGCGATCCATGAGAACCGGAAAATCCAGCGGCAGTTGCTCCATGAAGCGCCGGATGCGCGGCTCGGATTCCGCCAGGTTCACCGCGAGCACTTCGAACGGCTGACCGGCGAGCGCCGCGCGCAGCTTGTTCATGGATGGCATCTCCTCGCGGCAGGGCTCGCACCAGGTGGCCCAGAAATTCACCAGCACGACCTTGCCGCGGTAATCCTCGAGCCGGTGCATCCGGCCATCGACATCCTGCAGCGCGAGCGGCGGCGTGACACCGCCGCTCCAGGGCTTGAGTTGCTGCGCCGCCGCCAGTGTCGCGCAGCAAAGCAGCATCGCCATCAACACGATTCGCATGGCTTATTGTATTCAGTCAAAAAAAAGCCCCGCCGAAGCGGGGCCTGGATGGCAGCGAAAAACCTACTTCGCGGCCGCCTTCTTCTTGCCTTTGGCTTTCGCCTTCGCCTTGCCCTTTTTCATGGGCTTCTCGGCGGCGGGCGCGGCCTTCGCCGGCTCGGCTTTCGCCGGGGCGGCTGCGGGCGCCGGAGCGGCCGCGGGGGCCTTGGCCGGAGCCTGGGCTTGCGCGGACACGGCAAATGCCGAGGCCAGCAGCGCGACGATCAGATTTTTCGAAAACATTTTCTTTCTCCCTGGTATGTGACGGTTCGAAACTGAACCTAGGCGAATAACGCCCTTCATCGCAAACCGTTGACAGCTGCATGCCTAGTCTAGATCTGCCCCCTGGCCCAGTAAAGCCTTGCGAAACCGGGACTTAAGCAATCCTCCATCGCGTGGCGGCAGTACCAGAGGGACTTTCTCCGCGACCACCTTCACCTGGGCGAAAAGGGGCCCGAAGGGACGATGGACGGCGGCCCGGAGCGCGGCGAGCTGGCTGGCATTGCGCACCTGCCTGGCGGACTTGAAACCGCAGGCTTGCGCCACCTTGGCGAGATCCACGCCCGCCGCAGTGTGCGTGCGCTGCATACCGGTCTCGCCATAGCGCTCGTTGTCGATCACCACCACCGCGAGGTTGCGCGGCTTCTGCACGCCGATGGTGGCGAGCGAGCCCAGCCCCATCAGCATCTCGCCGTCGCCGGTAAGCACCAGCACGCGCCGCTTTGGCTGCGCTAGCGCGAGGCCGAGGCCGAACATCGCCGCGTTGCCCATCGCGCCCCACAACGGGAAATTCAGCGGCGAATCGCCCGCCGCGGTGATGTCCCAGGCCGTCGACCCCAGACCCGCGACAACTAAAAGGTCTTTTCTATTTTCCAGAAGAATTTCCACGACCTTCCTGCGATGCAGAGTCGTTTTCATCGTGAAGCCTGGTCCTGAAAACTCTTGATGCCTATGACGGCCTGCGAAAGCAGCACCGCCACCGCCTGGTAGCTGCCGACCGCAAGGCGCGCCGCAGCGTCCACGATAGGCGCGATCTCTTCAGCGGCATTCGCTTCGTGCACCACGACGCCCATCGCCTCGAGCACCGTGGGCGTTGCCTGCCCCATCGGCACCTGCCAGGGATTGAATTCGCCCTTCTGGCCGCGCATCGTGATCAGCATCAGCAGCGGGAAGCGGCATTCGCGCGTCGTGCCCAGCGCATTGATGCAGTTGCCGACGCCGCTAGATTGCAGCAGCAGCGCGCTGCGCTCTCCGCCCAGCCACGCGCCCGCCGTCAGGCCGATGCCTTCCTCCTCGGTGCTCAGCACCACGGCGCGCATCTCCTTGTCGGCCAGGCACAGCTCGATGAGCCGCTTGTGGCCCGCGTCGGGAACGTAGCCGACCTGCCGCACACCGGCGTCCTTTAGCGTCTTGTAAATCTCTTCAGGCCAGGATTCGGATGTCATGCGTTTCATCGCACCAGTACCTCCACGCGTTGTGCTGCATTGTTGCCGAATCCTGTCACATCCCAAGGCGGTTCGAGCGGTTGCACGGCACCTGTTTCATCGGTGGCCCGGCAGCGCAGTTCATGCGCGCCGCGCGATGCATTCCAACGGACCGTCCAGCGCCGCCAGGCATGCGCGCCCGCGGGGGCATCCAGCGTCGCGTCCTGCCACGCCCCGTCCACTGCGAATTCGACACGCCGGATGGGAGCGTCGCCCGACCAGGCACGGCCGAGAATTTCGACCGATCCGGCATCCACGTTGCGCCTGCGGCCGTAATAGTCGGGAATGCCCGGCGGCGCCATTAGACTGTTCACCCGCATGCGCGTGCACGGCACCCCCTTCTCACCCGGTGCGCTGCGAAAGTGATAGCTGCCGGTCTGCTGCACGCCCTCGAAGGCATGGTCGATCACCTCGATGCACTCGAGCCATTTAACGCTCGCCATCCCGTACCAGTCCGGCACCACCAGGCGCAACGGCGCGCCGTGCTGGGGCAGGAGCGGCTGGCCGTTCATCGCATACGCCACCAGTACGCCGTCGCGCAATGCCTCCGCCGGGCTGAGGCTGCGCGAGAACGAGTGCTCGATGCCCCGGTCGATGCCGCGATCGGCGCCGTGGAACACGATCTCCCGCGCCGACCCATTTACCTGAACTTCCTTGAACAAAGCCGAGAGTGGAACCCCCGTCCATTCCGCGGTCGAGACGCCCTCTTCCAGCCAGGGCATGGACGGGTAGCGCGGCGACGTCTGGCCGCGGCCGTTGCCGGCGCACTCCATGGTGACGCGCAGCGTGCTGGCGGGCAGGCGCTGGAGTTCGGCAACGCTGTATGCCTTCGGCTTCGACACCGAGCCCTCGATCCGCAGCTGCCAGGTTGCCGCATCCGTGGCCGGAATGTCGAAGTGGATCAGCAGGTAGTGCAGCCCCGCCGGCGTGACGTCATAGCGCAGGGCTTCGAGCGGCATGCCGCTGTTGCGCGACGCCAGCGCGAGTTCATCCTGCGTGTATCGTCCGACGATTGGCGCCCTGCGTTTTTCAGCCATCGTCACATTCTATAATCCGGCCAGATGGAGCTCGCACAGTTTCTCGAACAGGCGCCGCGAGGCGATCTCTGGGTCTTCGGCTACGGCTCGCTAATGTGGGCGCCGGGATTCCGCCCCGCCGAGCAAAAGACCGGGCTGGTGCGCGGCTACCACCGGGCGATGTGCATCCTGTCGAGCCGTTACCGCGGCACGCCCGAGAAACCGGGCCTCGTGATGGGCCTGTGCCGCGGTGGTTCCTGCTGGGGCATCGCGTTTCGCGTGCCGGCGGCGCGCGTGCGCCGCGTGCTGGGCGCATTGTGGAAGCGCGAGATGCTGAACAAGGTCTACGTCCCGACCATGGTGCAGGTCACCGTGGGGCCCAGGCAGCGCATCCATGCGCTTGCCTTCGTCGCCGACGCCACGCACCGCCAGTTCGTGCGCGAGCTCGACCTGCACGGCCGCGCTCGGCTGGTGGCGCAGGGCATCGGCGAGCGCGGACGCTGCGTGGATTACATCCGCAACACGCTGGAGCATATGCTGGCGCTGGGCGTGAACGACCCGCACCTCGCCCGCATCCTCGACGC
>JANNXB010000081.1:0-7971 GCA_031409355.1 Betaproteobacteria bacterium
TCGCTCTTACACGGCGAATGTCGGCGGTTCGATCCCGTCAGCACCCACCAGGATCACATTTAGGAGCGGTAGTTCAGTTGGTTAGAATACCGGCCTGTCACGCCGGGGGTCGCGGGTTCGAGTCCCGTCCGCTCCGCCAACTACAAAATAACAGGCCCCGAGCGGGCCTCCTTTGAGCCCATGTTCGATTTCGTAGCGAAACACAAGCGCTGGCTGCAGGTCTTCATCGGCCTGGCGATGATTCCGTTCGCGTTCTTCGGGCTGGAGGCCTATACCCGCAGCGTGGGCGGCGCGCAGGAGGTGGCAAGCGTCGACGGTTACTCGATCACGCAGCGCGAGTTCGGCGAGGAACTGGGCAAACAGCAGGACCGCTTGCGCCAGATGCTCGGCCGCGGCGCGGACCCGGCGCAGTTCGACACGCCGGAGATGCGGCTGGCGATCCTCGAGGGCGTGATTGCCCAGCGCCTGGTGCTGGGGGAGGTGGTCAAGTCGCGCCTCGCCATGTCCAGGGAAGAAGTGGTTGCCAGCATCCTCGCCGCGCCCGAATTCCAGGAGGGCGGCAAATTCTCCAGCGAGCGGTACTCGGCGTACCTGCGCACCCGGGGCCTGTCGGACGAGGGCAATGTCGCGCAGTTGCGGTTGGAAGCGCCCGCCGCGCGCCTGGCCGGCGTGATCAGCGGATCGGCATTCCAGTCGCGCGTGGTGGCGGAGCGCATGGTTGCGCTGCTGAACGAGAAGCGCGAGGTGTCTGAAGCGCTCGTCGGCGCGGAGCAGTTTGCCGGTCGAGTGAAGCCCGACGAGGCCGCGGTCAAGGCCTACTACGAATCCAACCTCGCCGATTACAAGGTGCCGGAGCGGGTGCGCGCGGAGTATCTCGTGCTTTCCGCGGAGGAACTGGGCCGCTCTGAGCCGCCCTCCGAGGCGGAGCTGAAGGAAGCCTACGACAGGCTCGCCAGCCAGCTCGGGGTCGCGGAGCAGCGCCGTGCGAGCCACATCCTGGTGAAGACCAGGGAAGAGGCCGACCAGGTGGCGGCCGAGGCGCGCAAGGATCCGAAGCGTTTCGCCGAGCTGGCGAAGAAGTATTCGCTGGACACGGGGTCGGCGGAAAATGGCGGCGACCTGGGAATGAACGCCAGGGGCGCGCTCGCCGGCAAGAGCCTGGAGGACGCGGTATTCCAGTTAAAGAGTGGGGAGATCGGCGGGCCGGTGCAGTCGGATTTCGGCTTCCACGTGCTGCGGCTGACCGCCATCCAGGCCGGCAAGGTTCCGTCCCTGGACGAAGTGAAGAAGGACCTCGCCGCCGAGATCGCGAAGCAGAAGGGCGCGAAGAAATTCGCCGAAGTGGCCGATGCGTTCAACAACCTGGTCTACGAGCAATCGGACAGCCTGAAGCCCGCGGCCGAGCGCTACAAGCTGAAGATCGCCACCAGCGGCTGGATCGCGCGCCAGGCCCCGGGTCTGCCCTCAAGCGAGCAGGGCCTGCTAGCGCATCCGAAACTGGTCGCCGCGCTGTTTTCGCCCGACTCGATTCAGCAGCGGCGCAATACCGACGCGGTTGAAGTCGCGCCGGGCGTCCTGGTGGCGGCGCGCGTGGCCGAGCACCAGCCGGAATCGCAGCGGCCCCTGGCGGATGTGCGCGCCGAGGTCGAGCGCAGGCTCGTGCAGCGGGAGGCGGCCGCGTTGGCGCAGAAGGAAGGCGCGGAGAAGCTCGCGCTGCTCGCCAAGGGCGGCGATGCGGGCCTGAAGTGGAGCACGCCGAAGCTGGTGTCGCGGCGCGACACGCAGAACCTGCCGGCCGCCGCGATGCGCAAGGTGATGCTGGCGGACGTTGCGAAGCTGCCGGCGCATGTCGGACTGGAATCGGGCGAGCGGGGCTATGCGCTCTACCGCGTGACCAAGGTTGTCGCGGGCGAGTTCAAGGCGGGCCCGCAAAGCGCCGAAGAACTGGCGGTCATCGACCGCCAGACCGGCAGCGAGCAACTGGACGCCTACGTCGCCAGCCTGCGCGCCCGCGCGAAAGTCGAAATAAACCGCTCGAACATGGCGAAGAAGTAACCTTCCTAAGGCGCGGCGCCGATCCCGCCGACGACGCGGCTGAAGCCGCCGTCCACCATCATGATTTCGCCGGTGATCCCCGCGGCGAGGTCCGACAGCAGAAACACCGCGGCGTCGCCGACCTGGTCGATGGTGACGTTGCGGCGCATCGGCGCGTTCTCCTCGACGAATTTCAGGATCCTGCTGAATCCCGCAATGCCCGACGCCGCCAGCGTCTTGATCGGTCCCGCCGAGATCCCGTTCACGCGTATGCCCTTCGGCCCGAGATTCGCCGCCAGGTAGCGTACCGACGCCTCCAGGCTCGCCTTGGCGAGTCCCATGGTGTTGTAGTGCGGCACGACGCGCTCTGAACCGAGGTAGGTGAGCGTCAGCAGCGCGCCGTTGCGTCCTTCCATCAGCGGCAGCGCCGCCTTGGCCAGGGCCGGGAAGCTGTAGGCCGAGATGTCGTGCGCTTCCCTGAACGCCTCGCGCGAGAGGCCATCCAGCAGTTCGCCGGAAATTGCCTCGCGCTGGGCGAAGCCGATGGCATGCACCAGGCCGTCCAGCCCGCCCCAGAGCGCGCCCAGCGACGTGAACAATGCCGTGATCTGTTCGTCGCTCGCCACGTCGCAGGGAAAGACGGCGCTGGACTCGAAGTCCTTCGCCAGGTCCGTGACGCGATCCTTGAAGCGGTCGCCGACGTAGGTGAACGCGAGGTCGGCACCCTCGCGGCGCGCAGCCCGCGCGATGCCGTATGCGATGGACCGGTTGCTTAGCAGGCCGGTGACGAGGAGCTTCTTTCCGGAAAGGAGTGCCATCGGGGCATTATACTTTCCGGCATGCGACTGCTGCTGTTGCCGCTCGTTTCCCTGGCGGTCCTTCTGGCCGGATGCGGCGAAATCTGGAACGACCCCTATCCGGCGGCCGATCGGGGCAAGAACATCCTCTACTCGGTTTTCGCGGATCGCCCCAAGCACCTGGATCCGGCCCAGTCGTATGCCTCCGACGAGGCGGTCTTCACGCGGCAGGTGTATGAGCCGCCGCTGCAATACCACTACCTGAAGCGGCCCTATGAGCTGATGCCGCTGACGGCCGCGGAAATTCCAGTGCCGCGGCTGGTCGAAAAGGACGGGGCCACCTACAGCGTGTACGACATCCGGATCAAGCCGGGCATCAAGTACCAGCCGCACCCGGGATTCGTCGCTGGGAACCTGTCATTGACGAGGCAAGTCGTAGACAGCCTGCAGAGTCCTTATGACCTGCCGCTGGGAACCCGCGAGCTCACGGCGGACGACTACATCTACCAGATCAAGCGCCTCGCGCATCCGGAGCTGCACTCGCCGGTCTTCGGCCTGATGGCCGAATACATCGTCGGGCTGAAGGAGTACGCCGGGAAGCTGAAGCAGGCCGCGAAGCCCGGCCAGTGGCTGGACCTGCGCGAACATCCGCTTGAGGGCGTCACGCGCGTGGACGAGCACACCTACCGCATCACCCTGAAAGGCCGCTATCCGCAATTCGTGTACTGGCTGGCGATGCCGTTTTTCGCCTCCATGCCCTGGGAGGCGGACAGGTTCTTCCACCAGCCCGGCATGCTGCAGAAGAACTTCACGCTCGACTGGTGGCCGGTCGGCACCGGGCCTTACATGTTGTCGAAGAACGACCCGAACTCGCGCATGGTGCTGGAGCGCAATCCCAATTTCCGCGGCGAAGCGTATCCGTCGGAAGGCGAGCAGGGCGACGCCGAGCGCGGCTTGCTCGCCGATGCGGGGAAAACCATGCCGTTCATCGATCGCGCCGTGTATACGCGCGAAAAGGAAGGCATTCCGCTGTGGAACAAATTCCTGCAAGGCTACTACGACCTTTCCGGCATCGGCTCGGACAGCTTCGACCAGGCGGTGCGCGTGTCGCTGGAAGGCGATGCGACGCTTTCGCCGGAGATGGAGGCGAAGGGAATCCGGCTGGATACGTCCATCGCGCCCACCATCTTCTACCTTGGCGCGAACTGGCTCGATCCCGTGGTCGGCGGATCGCAGGGGGGGAATGCGGGCGAGCGCTCCCGCAAGTTGCGCCAGGCGCTGGCGATCGCGGTGGACTGGGAGGAGTACCTTTCCATTTTCGCCAATGGCCGCGGCGTGCCGTCGCACAGCCCGGTGGCGCCGGGAATATTCGGCTACCGCGACGGCGCCGAGGGCATGAACCCGGTGACGCATGAATGGAAGGACGGCAAGGCGCAGCGCCGGCCGATCGAGGCGGCAAAGGCGCTCCTCGCCGAGGCGGGATACCCGGACGGGCGCGACGCGAAGACGGGCCAGCCGCTGGTACTGTACCTGGATACCACCAGCCGCGGTCCGGGCGACAAGGCGGCAGTGGACTGGTGGCGCAAGCAACTCGCCAAGCTGTCGATCCAGTTCGAGCCGCGGCAGACCGACTGGAACCGGTTCCAGGAAAAATTACGCAAGGGCAGCACGCAGCTCTTCATCGTCGGCTGGAGCGCCGACTACCCGGATCCCGAGAACTTCATGTTCCTGCTGCACGGGCCTCAGAGCCGCGTCAGGACGCAGGGCGAAAACGCGTCGAACTACGTCAGCCCGGAGTTCGACGCCCTGTTCGAGCGCATGCGCAACATGCCGAGCGGCCCCGAGCGGCAGAAGATCATCGACCGCATGACCGAGATCTTCCGCCGCGACGCGCCCTGGATCGGCGGCTTCCACCCGAAGAACTTCGCGCTGTTCCACAGCTGGCTCGGCAACGCCAAGGCCAACGAGATCTCCGATAACAAGCTTAAGTACCTGCGGGTCGATCCGGAGAAGCGGGATGCACTGCGCCGGGAGTGGAACAAGCCGGTGCTCTGGCCGCTGGGGCTGGTTCTCCTGCTGCTGGTCCTTGCCGTCGTTCCCGCCGTCAGGAACTACCGCAAGCGCGAACAAATGGCGGCGAGGCCGGTTGCGTAGATGCTCGCCTACATCGTCCGCCGAGTGTTGTACGCGATCCCGATCCTGGTCGGGGTCAATCTCATCACCTTCGCGCTGTTCTTCATCGTCAACACGCCCGACGACATGGCCCGCATGCAGCTGGGCGCGAAACGGGTTACACCCGAAGCGATTGAAAAATGGAAGGCCGAGCGCGGCTACGCCCTGCCGCTGGTCTGGAATGCCCAGGCCGAGGGCTTGCAGAAGGCGACCAGCACGATCTTTTTCCAGAAATCGGTACGCCTGTTCGTCTTCGACTTCGGCTTCTCGGAAGACAAGCGCGACATCGGCAACGAGATCAAGACTCGGATGTGGCCCAGCCTGGCGCTGGCGGTGCCGATATTCCTGGTCGGCCTGGCGGTGTGCATCACCTTTGCGCTGTTGATGGCGTTCTTCCGCGCGAGTTACCTGGACCTCTGGGGCGTGGTTGCATGCGTGGCGATGATGTCCATTTCGACGCTGTTCTACATCATCGGCGGCCAGTACATCGCTTCGAAAATCTGGCACCTGGTGCCGATTTCGGGCTATGCGGGCGGCTTCGACGCGGTGCGATTCCTGGTCCTTCCGGTCGTCATCGGCGTCATCGGCGGAATAGGCTCGAGCAGCCGCTGGTACCGGACGTTGTTCCTGGAGGAAATGGGCAAGGACTATGTGCGCACGGCGCGCGCCAAGGGCCTGGCCGAAAGCGTCGTGCTGTTCCGCCACGTGCTAAAGAACGCCATGATCCCGATCCTGACCGGCGTGGTGGTGGTGATTCCGACGCTGTTCCTCGGCAGCCTGCTGATGGAATCGTTCTTCGGCATTCCCGGCCTGGGCAGCTACACCATCGACGCGATCCAGGCGCAGGACTTCTCCGTGGTGCGCTCAATGGTATTCATCGGCTCGGTGTTCTATATCGTGGGCTTGATCCTCACCGACATTTCCTACACCGTGGTCGACCCGCGCATCAGGCTGGAATAGGCGACGCGACACATGCCCGTCATCCTCGTCACCGATATCCTGGTCTGGCTGCTCGTTGCGGCGGCGACCGGCTATGCGTACTACTGCCGCCGCCACCCCCACCTCGCGATTCCCTGGGGGAGGGTCTTCAGAAGCTCCGCCGCGTTGGCTTCGGCCGTCGTGTTGAGTGTCTACATCGCGCTGGGCCTGCTCGATTCGCTGCATTTCCGTCCGGCGTTGCCGCAGAAGGGCGAAGAGCAGAAGGCGTATTCATCCGAAGTGCTGTCGGTGCTGGACCTCGCGTTTGCGCACCTCAGGGGGCGCGGCGAGAAAACCTATTCCGCCCCCCTTGCGACGCGCTCCTACGCCAAGGAGCAGATCGAGTTGCCCGATGGCCGCCAGAAGCGCGATTTCCCGAGGTTGCGCTTTGGCGGAGCGCACCTGGCGGACGAGGGCAGCTGGGCCGCGGATGTGTCGAAGAGGGCGCTCGGAGGGCTTGGAATCGCGCTCGTGCTGCTGGTGCCGGTCTTCCTGATCGTGAAAGTTGCGAGAAGGAAGAAACCCGATGTGCCGTGGCGGGCGGCTTTTTACGCGGTGGCCGCGTTGTTTTTCCTTGCAGGTCCGGCGCTCGCACTTTCGTCGGGCTACCACGTCCTCGGCACCGACAAGGTCGGGCAGGATATTTTTTACCTGGCCCTCAAGTCTGTGCGCACCAGCCTCGTGATCGGCACGCTGACCACGCTGGTGCTCCTGCCGGTCGGCATCGCGCTTGGCATCGCGGCCGGATACTTCAAGGGCTGGGTGGATGACGTCATTCAGTACATCTACACCACGCTTAATTCGATCCCGGGCGTGCTGTTGATCGCGGCGGCGGTGCTCATGATGCAGGTCTACATCGACCTGCACCCGGATCTCTTCCAGACCGCGGTGCAGCGCGCCGACCTGCGCCTGCTGTTCCTGTGCATCATCCTGGGCCTCACAAGCTGGACCGGGCTGGCGCGCTTGCTGCGCGGCGAAGCCCTGAAGCTCTCGCAACTGGAGTACATCCAGGCGGCGCATGCCTTCGGCGTGCGCGACACGCGCATCCTCGCCCGGCACATCCTGCCCAACGTTTCGCACATTGTGATCATTGCGATGGTGATGGACTTCTCCGGCCTGGTGCTGGCCGAGGCGGTTCTGTCGTATGTCGGCGTCGGGGTGGACCCGTCCACCAACAGCTTCGGCACCATGATCAACGCGGCGCGCCTGGAGATGTCGCGCGAGCCGGTGGTCTGGTGGGCGCTGGCGACCGCCTTCACGTTCATGTTCGCTCTGGTCCTCGCTGCGAACCTGTTCGCCGACGCGATCCGCGACGGCTTCGATCCCCGGGTGCGCATGTGACGGATTCGGTGCTGGAGGTCACGAACCTGAGGACCAGCCTGGATACGCCCTGGGGTGAGCTGCGCGCAGTTGACGGAGTGGACATCGAGCTGCGCAAGGGTGAGTGCTTCGCATTGGTGGGCGAGTCCGGCAGCGGCAAGTCGATGACCGCGCTGTCGCTGATGCGGCTGCTGCCTGAGGCAGGGCGTATCACGGATGGAAAGGTGATGCTCTCCGGGCAGGACGTACTCAGAGGACAGGACTTGCTCACGCTTCCCGAGGCAGCCATGCGCGCGGTGCGCGGGCGGCGCGTGGCGATGATCTTCCAGGAGCCGTCCACGGCGCTCAATCCGGTGCTCACCGTCGGGCGGCAGATCACGGAAGTCATCGAACGCCATACCGCGCTGTCCGGCGGTGCGATCCGCGCGCGTTCGCTGGAACTGCTGGACGCGGTCGGCATTCCGGATGCCGCGCGGCGCAGCGAGGAGTATCCGTTCCAGCTCTCGGGCGGCCTCAAGCAACGCGTCATGATCGCCTGCGCGCTGGCCGCCGAGCCCGAAGTGCTGATCGCGGATGAGCCCACCACCGCCCTGGACGTGACCATCCAGGCGCAGATCCTCGACCTGCTGGCGAAGCTCCAGGCCGAGCGCCAGATGGCGATCCTGCTCAT
>JANNXB010000082.1:0-5074 GCA_031409355.1 Betaproteobacteria bacterium
CTTCGGCGCGCTGCAATTCTCCGACAAGGTGGTCTGGTTCTACGCCATCCTGGTGGTCTGGCTTTTCGGCCTCTGGGTCTGGGTGAAAGTGGACCGCGGCATGACGCGTATCGCGCTGGAGGCGATCAGCCAGGAGGAGGAGGCCGCCGCCTCGATCGGCATCAACGTGACGCGCTCGAAACTGTTCGTCACGCTGATCTCCGCGATGATGACCAGCATCGGCGGCGTGCTCTACGCGCAGTACCAGCTCTACATCAACCCCGAGACGGTTTCCGGCATCGGTATCAGCCTGCAGATGGTGTTCGGCGTCATCGCGGGTGGCATGTACGTAATGCTCGGGCCGACGGTGGGCGCGGTGTTCACGCTGCTGCTGGCCGAAGGCCTGCGCCTCGCGCTGGGCGATTCCTTCAAGCAGTTCCCCGCGCTGGATCTCGCGATCTACGGCCTGATGCTGGTGATGTTCATCATCTACATGCCGAAGGGAATTCTCGGTACCGCGCAGGAAGCCTGGGGCAGGGCGTCCCGCCCGCATTGACTTTATTACTCAGTCATTGAGTAATTTTACTCAGTGACTGAGTAAAGGATATAATGGGCGCCATGGCCTTCGAGCGCCCCGTCGTCGCTGAACTGGCGAAAGCCCTTGAGCGGCGCACGCCGCTGCTGCAGGTTCTTGTCGGCCCGCGCCAGGTCGGCAAAACCACCGCCGCCGCGCAGGTCGAGATGCGCCTCGGCTGGCCGTGCCATAGCGCATCCGCCGACGCGCCGCTGCCGCACCCGCCCGAATGGATCGAGACCCAGTGGCGCCTGGCGCGCGTCACCGCTGCCGCCGCCAAGCGCCGCGTGCTGCTGGTGCTGGACGAGATTCAGAAGGTGCGCGGCTGGAGCGAGGTGGTGAAGCGCCTCTGGGACGAGGAGCAGCGCAGCGGCGGCAACGTGCGGCCGCTGCTGCTGGGCTCCTCCGCGCTGCTGGTTCAAAAAGGCCTCACTGAAAGTCTCGCCGGGCGGTTCTTTTTGCATCGTTGCACGCACTGGTCCTGGCCCGAATGCCGCGCAGCCTTCGGCTGGCCGCTGGAGCGCTGGCTCTACTTCGGCGGCTACCCCGGCGCGGCACCGTTCGCCGATGACGAGCCGGCGTGGAAGCGCTACGTCACCGACTCCCTCATCGAGACCGTGATCGCGCGCGATGTGCTGCAAATGCAGACCGTCACCAAGCCTGCCCTGCTGCGCCACCTGTTTGCGCTCGCCGCGGGATACCCGTCGCAGATCCTTTCCTACACCAAGATGCTCGGGCAGCTGCAGGACGTGGGCAACACCGTGACGCTCGCGGCCTATCTGCGCCTTCTTGAAACCGCATTTCTCGCGAGCGGGCTGGAGCTGTACACCAAAGGCCAGGTCCGCAAGCGCGGCAGCAGCCCGAAGCTCATTCTCTGGAACAACGCGCTCATCAATGCGCCCTCCACGAGGACCTTCCCTCAGGCCAACGCCGATGGCGCATGGTGGGGGCGCCTGGTCGAGAACGCGGTTGGCGCGCATTTGCTCAATGGCCTGCACGGTCCGCAATGGAGCATCAACTACTGGCGCGCGAACGGCGCAGAAGTGGATTTCGTCGTCGCCCGCGGCGCGCAGACCTGGGCCGTGGAAGTCAAGAGCGGGCGCGGCGGAAAGGCGGACGGCATGGCCGCGTTTCGCAGTCGCTATCCGAAGGCGAAAGCATGGCTGGTGGGCGCAACGGGCGTTCCGCTGCCGGAATTCTTTACCCGGCCGGCAAGCGAATGGTTCGGCGACGCGTAAGGCGCCGAGTTAGATTTCTATTTCCCCGGGCGGAATTTCGACGACCTTGCCGTCGCGCCAGATCACGGCCGGCAAACCGAGCGCCTTGTGCCGGGCCATCGTGTCACGTCCAATGCGCGCAAATATCTCCGTGATCTCGCTGATGGGGACGCCCATCAAGCGGGATTCGACGCCGACCGCGTAGTCGCTTTCCTGTTCCATGATTTTCATGCTGTCCCGAATCTCTTGCCAGAGCTTCCTGTCGCCATACTCAATGCTTCTATTGTCTTCCATCGTCGCGATCAATTTCGCCGGTGGGGATGCATTGTCATACATTGCCCAGGAGTCGGCAATCGGCATGTAGAGCGAGAAGAAATTGGTCAGCCCCCTGCGGTACCGGCGCCGGATGTCGTCCGGGCGGCGCGGCATGACCGCCTCCGCGAATACGTCCGGCCACCCTGCTCACGGCCATTTCTGCGCCCGGCTTCAAGTGCGACTGTTTCCGGTGCGAATGCCGATAGTCCGGCGGCGATGACATCTGCATTGACGAACTCCGCGATCCCGAGCCTGTGACCGATCAGCAACGGAGCGGCGGTGGATTTGCCCGCACCATTGGGCCCGGAGATGACGAAAACGTTCGGCAAGCGGCTAGATCACGCGTTCTATGGATACGCCTCTGACATCCATCTCAAAATCAAGTTCCTCGATCGGCGGCCGGCAGTACTGCCAGGTCACGGTCGAGCCAACCCGGCGGGTGACCGCCTCGATCGGAAATCGATACGCGGTGTAGATCTGCACCACGGTGCTGTCCTGCCAGCCGAATCCGCCCAGGCCGTGCATGCGCTGCTCCATCTTGCCGAGCACGAACCCGGTCTTCGCCCGCATCCCCGCCTCCGAGGTATCGCCGCGCGCCACGATGTCCTCCGGAAAGCGCCCGCCCTCGGGCCACTCGCCGCTGCCGGCGACGACGAAGGAGCCCGTTTCCTTCGACGGCACGGTGTAGCTGAAGGCGTAGAAGCAAGGCTCGGCGGGTGGATCGACTTCCGGCGCCACGTTGGAGCGGCCCACCGCATTCCTGCCGTCGCGGTACAGCCCCCACTGCTCCAGCACCGCGACGTAACCCTTGTTGAAGTCGCCGAAGCCGGCGAAGGTGAACGGTTTCGGTGAGCGCAGTTCGCAGGCGCAGAAAGCGGTCAGGGGTCTTTGAATCTTCTGCAGATAGTTTGAAATAAATTCAAAGCCCTGCGCAACCGGGACTGGCCGCGCGAAGCGCGCCCGTTCGATCGCGAAACCGGGCAGCGCGGCGACACCCTGTGAATAGGGAAACACGCCCTCGAGAAAGGCAAATCCGCCATCTGCAAACGGGATCAGAGAACTCATGTGGATATCGGCTGAGCGTCGCCCGTTCAGCCGCGCTTGGGTTCCTTGCGCCGTGGCTCGCGTATCTCGTCGGCATAGACGACATCGAACGGCATGCCCTGCATGCATGTCTCGACGTCCGTCTCAATGCGGTAGCGCAGCGCCGGCGGACAGGCGAGGACGAGGAAATCGACATCCGAGTGCAGGCCGAAGCGCCCGTTGGCGAGCGAGCCGAACACGACCACCCGCACCCCGCGGCTGCGCAGGCGCCGCAGCACCGCCGCAGCGGCGGAATGGGCGGTGCGCTCGCGCGCCTGGCGGCGCGTTTCGCGCAGCGCATCCAGCAACGGGTAACGCGTTCGGGGCCCGGCGGAGGGTCCGCCGCGCGCAAGAGAGGTCATGGAAGTATTGTCACATGCCACGGAAACTTGGAAAAGGCGTGCGTGACGACCTGCGCCACAGCGCCGGCGCACCCCTTGCCATTTAACGGGACGCGTTATACTCTGCCGCAGTGATCCGGAGCTTTCGCTGCGTTGATACGCGGGCGCTGTTCGAGACCGGGCGGAACCGGCGCTTCGCGGCCGTTGCCGCAGTGGCGGCGCGCAAGTTGGCGCAGCTCGATGCAGCGGAAACGCTGGAGTTCCTGCGCGCACCACCAGGCAATCGGCTCGAAGCGCTGAAGGGAAATCGGGCGGGGGAGCACAGCATCCGCGTCAACGACCAGTTCCGCCTTTGCTTTCGCTGGTCAAAAGCGGGACCGGAAGACGTGGAAATCGTCGATTACCACTGACGGAGGATGACCATGATCAAGAATGGCATGCGGCCCGTACATCCTGGCGAGGTGCTGCGCGAGGACTACCTGCTCCCGCTTCGCCTGAGCGCCAACGCCCTGGCGAAGGCGCTGGCGGTTCCAGCGCCGCGCGTCAACGACATCGTGCGCGAGCGGCGCGGCGTCACCGCGGACACCGCGATGCGCCTGGCGCGGTATTTCGGCGGCGACGCGCGCTCCTGGCTTAATCTGCAAGCTGCCTACGACCTGCGCCTGGCGGAAATCGCCAACGCCAAGCGCATCAAGCGCGAAATCGAACCGGCGGCCGCGTAGTGATTCACGGATAGTTTCGACAGCGTCGGGACCGACAGGGGGCGGCCGATGGCAAAACTCAAGAAACGCGGACGCAAGGCCCCGCCGCAGGCGCGGCGGAAGGCGCTCGCCCCCGGAAAAGCCGCCGCTCCCCGGAAAACCAGCGAGGCCCTGCTCAAGCAGCAGCTCGCGGAGTCGCGCGCCCAGCAGGCGGCGATGGCGGAAATCCTCAAGGTCATTGCGCGCTCGCCGTCGGACACGCAGCCGGTGTTCGACTGCATCGTGCGAAACGCCGCGAAGCTCTGCAAGGTGCCGATGGCGACGGCGATCCTGCTCGACGGCACGATGCTGCACCTCGCGGCGTCAAGCCTCGATGCCAGGCGCATGCGTCCATTTGCCAAGCTCTGGCCGATGCCGATCGAGCGCGCCGGCGTCCAGGGCGTCGTCGTCCGCGATCGTAAGCTGGCCAACGTGCGCGATGTGGCGTCGGATAAGAGGGTGGCAAAGTGGGCGAGGCCGCTCTACCGGTCGCTGAAGATACGCAGCGGTTTGTGGGTGCCGATGATCCGCGAACGTAAGGTCGTGGGCCTGATCGCCGCCTTCAGCCCCGAAACCGACGGGTTCGGGCCGGCCAGCGAAGCGCTTCTCAAGACCTTCGCCGACCAGGCGGTGATCGCGATCGAAAACGCTCGCCGCTTCAACGAGGCGCGGGAGGCGCTCGATCGGCAGACGGCGACGGCGGAGATCCTCAAGGTCATCGCGAGCTCGCCTTCGGACGTCCAGCCTGTCTTTGATGCGATTGCGGCGAGCGCGAAGCGCCTGCTCGGCGCGCGTTCGGCGGTTGTAACCCGCGTTATCGGGGAC
>JANNXB010000083.1:0-6390 GCA_031409355.1 Betaproteobacteria bacterium
TGGGGCCACGACGAGATCGACGCCAGCCACAACCCGCACATCACCGCGCCGGAGGCGCTGGCTGGCCTGCTGGACAGAATCGCCAAATGAGCCAGATGTCGGGAGCCGAGGCGATGGTGCGCATGCTGCAGCTGCATGGGGTGAAGCACATTTTCGGGTTGTGCGGCGATACCAGCCTGCCCTTCTACGATGCGCTCTTCCGCCTCGAGCACGGCATGCAGCACATTCTGACGCGCGACGAACGCTCGGCGGCCTACATGGCGGATGGCTACGCGCGGGTCAGCGGCCGCGTGGGCGTCTGCGAGGGCCCATCGGGCGGCGGCGCGACCTACCTGCTGCCGGGCATCGTCGAGGCGAACGAGAGTTCCATCCCGGTGCTCGGCATCACCACCGACATCGCCACCACGTCGCGCGGCCGCTATGCGCTGACCGAACTGGACCAGGAAGCGCTCTACCGGCCGCTGACCAAGCGCACCGAGGTCATCGATCGGGCGGACAAGCTGCCTGAAGCAGTGCGACGCGCATTTCGCGCCATGACCACCGGACGGCCAGGCGCGGCGCATCTCGGCCTGCCTTTCGACGTGCAGAACGGCCAGGTTGCCGAGGCGAGCGTCTGGGCCAATGCCGAACTCGGCCGTTTTCCTGCTTTTCGAACTTCACCTGAAAAAAACAGCATTGAAAGCGCGGCGATCGCGCTGCTCGGGGCGCGCATGCCGATGTTCGTCTGCGGCGGCGGCGTGGTGATCGCCAACGCGGAGGAAGAACTGGAGGCGCTGGCGACGCTGCTGGGCGCGCCGGTGGCGACCACGGTCAGCGGACAAGGCAGCCTCGCCGAGGATCATCCGCTGTGCCTTGGCGTCGTCGGCAGCAACGGCGGCACCGTGCCGACGCGCGAAGCCCTGTCGCAGGCGGACCTCGTGGTGTTCGTCGGATGCCGCGCGGGTTCGGTGACCACCGAGCGCTGGCGCACCCCGGCACAAGGAACGCGCGTCATCCACATCGACGCCGATCCGATGGTCATCGGCGCGAACTACCAGACCGAAGTGGCGATCGCCGCCGACGCCAAGCTGGCGCTGCAGGGATTGCTGGACGAACTGAAGATGGTGTCGCAAAAAGATGGCGCGGCAATTGTAAGTGCAGCAAAGGAAAGGAAATTCTCGGAGTTTCGCGCCCTCGCGATGAAGGACGATGTTCCCATCCTTCCCGAGCGCATCGTGGCGGCGCTGCAGGAAATCCTGCCGCGCGATGCGACGGTGGTCTGCGATCCGGGCACGCCCTGCCCGTATTTCTCGGCGTTCTACGAATTCCGCGAAGCGGGCCGGCATTTCATCTCCAACCGCGCCCATGGCGCGCTCGGTTATTCGATGGCGGCCGGCGTCGGCGCGCATTTCGGCCGTCCGCAGACGAAGACCGTTTCCGTCATGGGCGACGGCAGTTTCGGCTTCACCGTGGGTGAACTCGAAACCATTGTGCGCCTCAAGGTGCCTCTCATGATGGTAGTGATCTCCAACAGCACCTACGGCTGGATCAAGGCAGGCCAGAAAACCGGCTTCGGCGAGCGCTATTTCTCAGTGGATTTTTCCCGTACTGATCATGCCCGGGTCGCGGAAGCGTTCGGGGTAAAAGCTTTTAAGGTGGAAAAGCCGGAAAACCTAAAGCCCGCACTTTCCGCCGCCGCAGAATACGGCGGCCCGGCCTTGGTGGACATCATCGCCCAGCCGCTGCACGAAGCGCGCGCGCCGGTCAGCGAGTGGGTGGCCTGAAGGCGCGCATGTCGGAAACGATCCTCGATGCGGTCCGGCGCCACGCTCGAGAGCGCGGCGCAGACCTGGCCTACCGGACGCCGAAGCGAAACTGGACCTTTGGGCAGCTCGACGAGGCGTCAAACCGGCTGGCGCAGGGTCTCAGGAGCCTCGGCATCGGCGCGGGCGACCGGCTCGCCTGCCTGACCAAGCAGACCGTCGATTGCGCGGTGCTGGTGCTGGCGGCGAACAAGATCGGCGCGGTCTGCATGCCGGTCAACTGGCGCCTCGCGCCGCCCGAAATCGAGTACATCGTCGATAACGGGCAGGCGAAGCTGATGATGGCCGATGCCGCCTTTGTTGCCGCGGCCGGAAAACTCAGGACATTTGTCACGGAGGAGTTTGCCGCCTGGTACGGACAGTTCGAGGCCGAGGATCCCGGCTACCAGCCTGGCGCGGACGAAACCGCGCTCCAGCTCTATTCGTCGGGCACGACCGGGCTGCCCAAGGGCGTCGAATTGACGCACCACAACCTGATGGTCGCAATGGTGGAGGCGGTGCCGGACGCGATCGGCTACCGCGGCCCGCCCGATGTGATGTTGAACGTGCTGCCGACGTATCACATCGCCGGCATCGGCGTCGCGCTCCTGACCGCCTCGAAGGGCGGCATGAGCGTGCTCTACCCGGACTTCGATCCGGCCGCGGCGATCGCGGCGATCGCCGAGCATCGGATCACGCATGCCTTCCTCGTGCCGGCGATGATCCAGTTCATGCTGCAGGCACCCGGGGCCACCGCGGCGGACTATTCATCGCTGCGGGGCATCTCCTACGGCGCTTCGCCGATCCCGGAAACCGTGCTGGTGAATGCCATGCGCACCTTCAAGTGCGGCTTCAGCCAGGTCTACGGCCTGACCGAGACGACCGGCGCGATCACCCGCCTGGCGCCCGAGGACCACGACCCGGAAGGGCCGAAGAAGCACCTGCTGCGCTCCGCGGGCAAGCCGATCGACGGCGTGGAGCTGCGCGTGGTGGATGCCGCCAGCCGCGACTGCGCCGAGGGCGAAGTCGGCGAGGTCTGGATCCGCAGCGCGCAAAACATGAAAAGCTACTGGGCCAACCCGAAAGCGACGGGCGAAGCCTTCGTCGGGCGCCGGCCCGATGGCCTGGGCTGGTTCCGGTCGGGCGACGCCGGGTTCCTGCGCGAGGGCTACCTCTACCTGCACGACCGCATCAAGGACATGATCATCTCGGGCGGCGAGAACATCTATCCGGCCGAGGTCGAGAACGCCCTGATGCGGCATCCGGCGGTGGCCGACGGCGCGGTGATCGGCGTGCCGGACGCGAAATGGGGCGAAGCGGTCAAGGCCTGCGCGGTGTTGAAGCCCGGCGCGAGGGCGACGGAGGGCGAGATCATCGAGTTCATGCGCGAGCGCATCGCGCACTTCAAGTGCCCGAAGTCGGTCGACTTCATGCAGACGATTCCGCGCAACCCGACGGGAAAAATCCTGAAGCGCTTGCTGCGGGAGCCCTACTGGGCGGGGAAAACGCGGCGCGTCAATTGACGGCGGCACTGCTGGCGAGCTACCAAACAACCTGCGGACAGCCCCGGTTTCAGGGCTGCCCGCAGCTTGTTCGATCCCCCTAAGGGGATGTAACTACTTCTTTTTTTTGCCTTTTTTCTTGGCTTTTTTCTTGGCCATTTGAGGCTCCTTATAAGGTTGGAGGAACAATCACGCCTGCGCCTGCCTTGCGGCGAGCGACAAGCGATCCAGGCGCAGTGAAGAACCCTGCGCCATGAATTCGGCAACGAAGCGGATGGAGGAGCGAAGGAGTTGGCTCGAATGCCTGAGCCAAAATCGCGATGAAGCGGGCTTACAAAACGCTACGCGTGACCTTGATCTAGGCAACGCTGCGATATTTAGTGATGTGCACGGATGTGATTAATACACCTTTGCGCAAAAACGTGCAACTTTGATGTCGTGAGTTAGGCGAGAGGTCGGCATAAAATCCGCCGATGGACAGCCAAGACATCCGTTATGAAGTGCGGGACCGCGTCGCCACGGTCACCCTCCATCGCCCGGAAAAGCTGAACGCCTTCACCCGCCGCATGCGCGACGAGCTGATCGAAGCGTTCGGCCGCGCCGACGCCGACGACGGCGTGCGCGCGGTGATCGTGACCGGCGCCGGGCGCGCTTTCTGCGCCGGCGCCGACCTCTCGGGCGGCGGCGCGACCTTCGACTACGCGAAGCGGGACGACGCCGGAGAAGACGACCACCGCGACGGTGGCGGCCGCGTTTCCCTGTCCATCTTCGCCTTGAAGAAGCCCGTCATCGCCGCGATCAACGGCCCGGCGGTGGGGGTCGGCGCGACCATGACATTGCCGATGGACATCCGGATCGCCTCCAGCGCGGCAAAGTTCGGCTTCGTCTTTGCGCGCCGCGGCATCGTGCCGGAAGCCTGCTCGAGCTGGTTCCTGCCCAAGGTAGTCGGCGTCAGCCGCGCCGCTGAATGGCTCTACACGGGACGCGTGTTCGGGGCCGACGAAGCACTGGCCGGCGGCCTGGTGTCGCGCGTGGTCGAACCGGACGACCTGATGCCGGCCGCGCTGGCGCTCGCGCGCGAAATCGCGGATAACACCTCCCCAGTGGCGGTGGCCTTGGCGCGGCAGATGCTCTGGCGCATGGCCGGCGCCGATCATCCGATGGAAGCCCACAAAGTCGACTCCCGCGGCATCTTCGCCATGGGCGCCTCGCCTGACGTGAAGGAAGGCATCGCGGCGTTCCTGGAAAAGCGCGCACCGCAATTTCCCATGAAACCGAGCAGCGACATGCCGGCCTTCTATCCCTGGTGGGAGGATCGGCCGTTCAAATGAAGATTGCCGTCCTCGGGGCCGGAGTCATCGGAGTCACCGCTGCCTGGTATCTGCGGCAGGACGGCCACGAGGTTCGGGTGCTGGACCGGCGGGAAGGGCCCGGCCTGGAAACCAGCTTCGCTAACGGCGGCCAGATCTCCGCGAGCCATGCGCTGCCCTGGGCTGGTCCCGGCGTCCCGCTGCAAGCCCTCAAATGGATGTTGCGCGAGGACGCGCCCTTGCTGTTCCGCCTGCGTGCCGACCCGGCCCAGTGGCGCTGGGGACTTCAGTTCCTGCGCGAATGCACCGCCGGGCGGTTTCGCGAGAACGCGGCCCGTCTGAAAAGCCTTGGCCTCTACAGTCAGGCCGCGTTGCACAAACTGCGCCAGGAAGCCGGCATCGCGCACGACCAAGTCGAGCGCGGCATCCTCGTGTTCCATACCGGCGCTGCCAAATCCGGCGAGAACTGGAAGACCCCTGAAGAATGCATTGCGATCGAACCGGCCCTCGCGCCATCGAGGCAACACCTTTCCGGCGGCACCTGGTATCCGACGGATGAATCCGGCGATGCGCACAAATTCACGGTCGAACTGGCGAAGCGTTGCGCCGCCAACGGCGTGCGCTTCGAGTTCGGCGTTGATATGAAAGGTTTTTCCGTCGATGGCAGCAGCATCTCCGGCATGAAGACGGCGACGGGACAGATTGTCGAGGCCGATGCCTACGTCCTGGCGTTGGGCAGCTACAGCCCGCTCTTCACGCGCGGGCTCGGCCTGCATCTGCCGGTCTACCCGCTAAAGGGCTACTCGGTAACGATGCCGGTGAAGAACCCGGCGGCGGCTTGGACGACCTCGCTTTCCGATGAAGCGCACAAGCTCGTTTTGTCCCGCTTCGGCGATCGCCTGCGCATCGCAGGCACTGCCGAGCTGAACGGCTACGACACCAGCATCAACCAGGTGCGCTGCGACGCGATCGTGAAGCGCGTCATGGAACTGTTCCCGGACGCGGGCGACCCCTCAAGGGCGACCTTCTGGGCCGGCCTGCGGCCCGCCACGCCCAGCAACCTGCCCTATGTCGAGCGCACCAGGTATCCGAACCTGCTCCTGAACACCGGCCACGGCACCCTGGGATGGACTCTCGCCTGCGGCTCAGGCCGGATCCTCGCCGACCTCGTCAGCGGGCGCCGGCCGGAGATCGACTAGTCAATCGACAATGAAAAGCTTCGCGCCCGTCTCGGTGAAGGAGCGGTGCGGCTCCGCGTTGTCCGCCACCTGGTAGCTCATCCCCGCCTTGAGGACGAATTTCCGGCCGCACTTTATTCACCTCCCTTGCTGAATCCTTGCGCGACGGGGATGTCGGGTGCAGAATTTCCCGCATGGCCTCAAATAATAGTCAGGATGCCCCCGTCGAACGGCGCGTGGCGGCGCTCGAATCCGTGTTCGATGCCCGTGGCCTGGAGCCGAAACCCTTCGTCGATGCGCATGTGCGGACTGCAGAGGAGGACTGGGTGCCGCAGAACGGCGCCCGCGTGGTCGCCAAGGCCTGGACCGATCCGGCTTTCCGGCAACGGCTGATTGCGAACGGCCGCGCGGCGGTCGCCGAGCTGGGCCTGTCTATGCCGGTGCACCACCGCCACCTCGTGGCGCTGGAGAACACTGACAAGGTTCACAACGTCATCTGCTGCACCCAGTGTTCGTGCACCGCCTACACCATCATCGGCCTGCCGCCCGACTGGTACAAGGACTTCGAGTACCGCGCGCGCGCCGTGCGCGAGTCCCGCACCGTGCTGCGCGAAATGGG
>JANNXB010000084.1:0-11676 GCA_031409355.1 Betaproteobacteria bacterium
ACCCAAACCGGTCGTTCGTCGATCCAGTTTACTTCGGCGGCTGGTACCCAACGCCACCGGCTTTCTTCATTGCCTCCGTCCCTTCAGCCATTGTCATCAGGGGGGTTGTGCTGTAGGCGCTCATACCGCCACTCGAGCCGATCGCCATCGCGATTGCCGCTGCGCTTACGTTGTCCGGCATCTCCGCGATGCCTACGATGTCGTATTTGCCGAATGCGAGCCAAAGACCATGCAGTTTTCCGCCCATACGTTCAATCAGTGGTCGGACCGCACCGGCCCGGTCCTGTGGGCTCTTCACCATCGCAGCGGTTGCTTGCACGCTGTATGAGGCCTGTACCAGATAGAAAGGCATGACTGCTCCTCCTTCATTTATGCGGAAGACCCGCAAGGTCATGCTACCCGGATTGGTGCGCCGTCGAACAGTAGGTCCGGGTGAAAAAGGGGTGGTCTGGACAACCGAGCAATGACCACTTCCGCCACCCTTAGAGGACATTCAAAAGATAGGGAAAACTATCCACCCCTAGCCGCGCGGCGAGGCGTCGCAAAGGCCCTCGCCGCCGGCGCTCGCCATCACCACGAAAGGCGACAGCGCAATGAAGCGCAGGCAGTGCCGGCAACGGTAGGCGATCTGTTTCCTGACGGAACCTTCCTTTGCCGGCGGGTACAGGTTGCGAACCGCGTCCTTGCTGTCGATCATCGCGTAATCCTAAGCGAAGGCCGGGCAGACCCGTCGCCAACGTGGTCCGGCTCGTCCTACCGCTGCAGGATAATCAGAGTTCCCGACATCTGCGTCAGCCTCCAACCACCCGCGGACTCGGCCGCCAGCAATTGCTGCAGCTGCTGGGCACTCTTTCCGTCGAACGCGACCACCCGGTACTGCTGCTGCCCGCCGTGCTGCTGACCGCCATGCTGCTGTCCGGAGTGCTGCCCCGGCTGTGGCGTGACGGCCTGCGCCGGCGACGAAAGAATGGCAATTGATCCGGCCGCGACGGCGGCGCCGCAGGCAAAGGCAATGGAAACGGCAATGCGGGAAACGAACAGGGGTCGGTGCGATTTCACGGGACAATCTCCTTTGAGTAAGTTGTCGGGCAATCATACGCGTGGCTCCGGCAGGTCGATATCGCTGGCGTCGAACCCGCCGTCCACGGCCAGCGCCTGGCCGACGGATAGGAAAGTCGGTTCATCCGGGTTTCGCGTGGGTCACCGGATAAAGCCGTAGTCCCCCGCAGTGGAAGAAGATGGCGGTCTTGAAGTTCTCCAAGCTGCGGAATCCGTATGCCGCCTTCTTGATCGTCTGGATCTTGAATTTGAGTCCTTCGGCCATGGCATTCGTGAACCGGTGGGTGACGTAGGTCAGGACGTTGTGCAATTTGTGTTGAATGTTCTTCGCAATCTTGATCACCGGTTTTACCAATACGCCATTGGGCACCTTCAAACCGGGACCGGGGAAAGTGAGAAAGACAAATTCGTGCGGCGCAGCGCAGCCTGGAGCGGATGAACCGACTTTCCTATCCGTCACCTGGACGGACGACTACTCGAATCTGGTGCAGATCCTGAAGTAGCTCAGCGCCCGCGCTGCGAAATGAGCCTGGCGAGTTCCTGCCGTTCCCCGGGCTTCATGCCCTAGGCGCGGAAAGCGGATTTGTCCGTGCCCAGGTAGAGCGCCTTCACCTGGCGCGCGACCGAGTCGGCGTGCGCGGCGAGCGCTGCCGCATCCAGGTCAGCCTTTGGCCGCGGCTCATCGTCGAAATGGCGGTGCTTGTCGCTGCCGCGCACCAGCATCGCGGCGTCGCGCACCTTGGTCTGGCGCACGTGGGTCGGGATGTAACGGATCGCGAAGCCGATGCGGCGTTCGGCGCTGCGATTGGGTTCGGAACCATGCACCAGCTTGATGTGGTGCAGCGACATTTCGCCTGCATGCATCGCAAGGCCCACCGCCTTCGACTTGTTCACCTCCACGGAGATCTCCTGTCCGCGCGAGAGCAGATTGTCCTTGTGGAAGGTATCGAGGTGCGGCAGCTGGTCGATCTCGTGGCTGCCCGGGATGACCTGCATGTAGCCGTTTTCGGGCGTGACTTCAGTGAACGCCACCCACGCGGTGACCACGTCGTCGGGTTCCAGGCCCCAGTAGGTCGAGTCCTGGTGCCACGAAACAAACCCCGGGTGGCTCTTTTCCTTGATGAAAAAGTTCGTCGTCCAGCACAGGATGTCCGGGCCGATGACATCCTCGACCGCATCGAGAATCTTCGGATGATGGACCAGCTGGTCCGCCCAGGTGAACAACAGGTGAGTCTTGTGCCGCCAGTTCCCCTGCAGCGGCTGGCCGGTTTTCGCCTCGTGCGCCTCAAGTGCATCGCGGTATCTGCGCGCTTCCGCGGCGGGCATGACACGAACCGGCGAGTAGTAGCCGTCGCGCCGGAAGGCGCCGACCGCCTCGTCGGATAGCTGCTTGGGCACTGTTCGGCCTCCTGCCGCGGGTGCGCCCCGCTGCGTTGATATACTACATGCATATCACCGCAGCGCAGAAGGAGGCAGGCATGGCCGAGGCTGCAAAACCCGCCGAACGCAAGAAGCGCACGATCGGTGAAATCCGCGATTCGAAGAAGACCGGCGAAAAGTTCGTCTATACGTCGGTGCTCGATTACACCTCGGCCAAATGGGCGGAAACGGCCGGCGTCGACGTCTGCGTGGTCGGCGACAGCCTGGCGATGACCTGCCACGGCCACGCGAGCACCATTCCGGCGACCATGGACATGATGGCATTGCACTCGAGCGCGGTGCGGCGTGGCGCGCCCAACACCTTCGTGCTCGGCTGCATGCCCTACCAGAGCTACAACACGGTGGATCGGGCGCTGGTGAACGCCACCCGATTCATGCAGGAGGCGCTGTGCGACGCGGTCAAGCCGCAGGGCGGCAAGTCGCAGGCGCACATCCTGAAGGCGCTGGTGGATGCGGGCATTCCGACCGCCTCGCACATCGGCCTCACGCCGCACACCATCGCCATGTTCGGCGGTTTCCGCATCCAGGGGCGCACCGCCGAGGCGGCGATGAAGATCCTGGAGGACGCTTTCGCCATCCAGGACGCCGGCTGCTTCATGCTCGAGTTCGAGGCGGTACCGGCCAAGATCGCGCGGGTGATCTCGCAGCAACTGGAGATTCCGACCATCGGCATCGGCGCTGGTGCCGGCACCGACGGCCAGATCCTGCTCTCCTACGACCTGCTCGGGGTGTTCACCGACTTCAAGCCGAAGTTCACCAAGCGCTTCGCCAATGTCACCGAAGTCGCCGTCGCCGGGCTCAAGGCCTACGCCGCCGACGTCCGGGCGGGCACATTCCCGGACGACGACCACAGCTACGGCGTCGATGAAAAGGAGTACGAGAAATTTCTCGGACTGGTCGAAAAGCGCCGGCACCTCTAGCCCCGCCGCAGACGCTTACCGACCAGGCCTACACGGCGCTGGAGGAGATGATCGTGCGCCTGGAATTGCTGCCGGGCAGCGCCGTGTCGGAGGCGAGCCTCTCGGAGCGCCTTGGCATCGGCCGCACCCCGATCCGCGAGGCGTTGCAGCGGCTGGCGCGCGAACGGCTGGTCAGGATCCTGCCGCGCCGCGGCGTGATCGTCTCGGACATCGATATCAAGGCGCAACTGCGCCTGCTGGAGGTCCGGCGCGAGCTCGAGCGGTTGGTCGCGCGCAGCGCTGCGCGGCGCGCGACGCCCGAGGAACGGGCCCGCTTTCGCGCCGTCGCCAAGGCGCTGAAGCGCGCGGCGCGCACCAACGACGACGTGGCGTTCCTGCGCATCGACCGCGAATTCAACGAGCTGTGCCTCGCCGCGGCGCACAACGAGTTCGCCAGCACCGCGATGCAGTTGATGGCCTCCCTCTCGCGCCGCTTCTGGTACCTGCACTACAAGCAGGCAGCCGACATGCCCGAGACAGCCAAGCTCCACGCCGATATCGCCATTGCGATCGCGGCCGGCGACCCGCAAGCGTCGGCGCAGGCCTCCGATGCGTTGCTCGACAATATCGAGGCGTTCACCCGCAGTACCGTCAGCACCGATTTCTGAACCCTGCGGCAGCGCAGCAGGCGGGGTTGCGCGCCGTCGCAGACTAGACATACGGCTAACATATCAGCACAATCCAAGCTTCAGGAGGCGTCCATGACAGAGCTTGTTGACCGCCACAGCCCCACCGAGCGCCAGCTGAAATTTCGCGAGCAGTACCAGGCGGAGATCCATCCTCTCTACAGCGGTCCGCTGCACATCGGCGTGATCTACGTGGTCGGGCTCTCGGTCATCGGCTGGTGCGTCTCGCGCCTCGAGGCCTCGAGCTGGGAATGGCTGCTGGTGATTCCGGTGTTTTTTTTCTCCAACATGTTCGAGTGGTGGATCCACAAGTACGTGATGCACCGGCTGGTCGATGTCTGGGCCCTGCGCGCGATCTACGACCGGCACACGCGCCAGCACCACCAGTATTTCACCGACAGCGAGATGAGCGTGTCCAGCACGCGTGAGTGGCGCATCATTTTCTTTCCGTGGCGCGCGCTATTCACGTTTATCGCGATCGGCACGCCGTTTGCGATCGCGCTCGGCTACGTCGTGAATCCAAACGCCGGCTACATCCTGCTGGTCACCATGGTGGGGCAATACCTCATCTACGAAACCTTCCATTTCTGCTGCCACGTGCGCGACAACTGGTTCGTGCGCCACGCGCCCTTCATCAACACCATCCGCCGCCATCACTTCGCGCACCACAATTTCGGCATCATGATGACCTGCAACATGAACCTCACCTTTCCGATCGCCGACTGGGTGATGGGCACCAGCGACGTGAAGCGCGGCCTGATCGGCACGCTGCTCAACGGCTACAACGAGGACCACGTGCGAGCCGAGTTGAAGCCGACCATCGAGCGTTTTCGCCGGCCCGATGCGCCGGTGTCGCTCGACGGCCCGATCATCGAACCTGGTCAACAGCAACCGGCCTGACCTGCCGCGCAAACCATCCAAGGAGGAGGAAACAATGAAAAAACGTGATTTTCTCAAGGCGGGCGCGGTTGCCGCCGTGCTGGCGGTTCCCGCCAGCGTGCGCGCGCAGGGCGCCAGTTACAACTGGAAAATGGCCACCGGCTGGAGCGGCGGCCCGCTGATGGAAATCGGCGCCAAGGCCTTTGCCGAGAGGATGGAGCAGCTCTCGGGCGGCCGCTTCAAGATCCAGGTATTTCCGGGCGGCGCGCTCGGCAACGCGCTGAAAGTGCCGGAAACGGTGAAAAACGGGATCGCCGACCTCGGGCATACCTGGATCGGTTATGACTGGGGCAAGGATCCGACCACCGTGCTGTTCGGCGGCTACGCGGGATCCTTCGATACCGAGCGCATGCTGCACTGGCTCTACGAGGCGGGCGGCATCGAGATGCAGCGCCAATTCCGCGACGAATCCGAAGGCGTGATTTCAATGCCGCTTGGCATCCGCACTGCGGAGGCCTTCCTGCATTCGCGCAAGCCGGTGCGCACCCTGGCCGACCTGAAAGGGCTCAAGCTGCGCACCGCCGGCGCCTGGCTGGAAATGGCCAAGGACCTTGGCGCGGCACCGGTCACCACCGCGGGCGGCGACGTCTATCCGATGCTTGAGCGCGGCGCGATCGACGCCACCGAGTGGGGCACCCTGTACGAAAACATCTCGATGGGCTTCCACAAGATCGCCAAGTACATCATCTACCCGGGCGTTCACCAGCCCACCGCGCCGTTCGAGTTGGTGCTCAACAAAGAAACCTGGGCCAAGCTGTCGGATGCGGACAAGAAGCTGGTCGAAGTGGTGGCCCGGCTGGTGACGGTCGATTTCTGGCTCAAGGTGGGCCAGGAGGATGCCAAGGCGCTCGAGTTCTACAAGAAAGCCGGCAACACCATCATCGAGCTGGCTCCCGAAGTCCAGTATGCCGGGCGCAAGATCGGCCTGGACTGGGCGGACAAGACCGCCAAGAGCGGGAAGTATCCGGCGTTCGCCAAGGTGTTCCAGAGCCAGAAAGACATGGACGCGCTATGGAAGGGCGCGGCAGCCTGGCGCACGGTCAAGGTCAAGGGTTGATGCGGCAGCGATGCAGGGATGGGGCGCGCTTGCGCCCCATCTTTTTTTTGCCCAAGGTGTCTGAAATGCAAAGGCAGGCGGGATGAACGCGCTCATCCGCGGCATTGAACGCGTTACGGGCAGCATCGGCATCATGGCCTCTTTCGCCATCGTGCCGCTGGTGCTCGCCACCTGCTATGAAGTGTTCGTGCGCTACGTCATGCAGGCGCCGACCGTGTGGGCCTATGAAATCGGCTACATCCTCACCGGCTCGCATTTCCTGCTGGCGATGGCCTACACCCTGCGCGAAGGCGAGCATATCCGCATCGATATCTTCAGCGCGGCGTTCTCATCGCGCACGCGTGCCGTCATCGACCTGGCCAGCTATGCCGTGATCCTGCCCCTGATGCTCTGGCTGACCTATGCGCTGTTCGGTCACCTGGCGACGGGTTACCTGCGCCACGAGCGCAGCGGCCAGTCGGCCATGAACCTGCCGGTGTGGCCATTCCGCCTGGTGTTCCTGGCGGCGTTCGGCCTGCTCGCGCTGCAGATATTCGCCGAAATGGTCAAGACCCTGCGCAGGTTCAGAGCGGAGGGCGCGAGCTGATGGACTACCTGCCCTTCATCATGCTGCCGGTGGCCTTCACCCTGATGTTCCTCGGCATCCATGTCGCCTTCTCAATGATGATCACCGCGGTGCTGTTCGGGCTGGTGATCTTCGGCAACCGGGTGATCTTCCAGTTCGTCGAGAAGATCGAGGACATCTCCTCGAATTTCGTCTTCGCCGCGGTGCCGCTGTTCGTCTTCATGGGCGCGATGCTGGAAAAGTCGGGCATCGCCGACAAGCTGTTCGAGGCGATCCACATCTGGACGCGCCGCCTGCCGGGCGGGCTCGCGCTGGCCACCATTCTGATGTGCATCATCTTCGCCGCCTCCAGCGGCGTCATCGGCGCCACCGAATCGGTGGTGGGGCTGCTGACGATTCCGATCATGCTGCGCTACGGCTACGACAAGGCGCTCATCTCGGGCACCATCACCGCCGGCGGCTCGCTCGGCACCATCATCCCGCCCTCCGTGGTGGCGGTGGTGATGGGCCCGCTCGCCAACGTGTCGGTGGGCGACCTCCTGTACGGCATGGTGTTTCCCGGCCTGATCATGGCCGGGCTGTATCTCATCTACATCTTCACCCTGTGCGTGCTGCACCCGCACAAGGGGCCGCGCATCGCACCGGAACCGGGCGATCCGAGCTTCAGCGAGAAGCTGTGGATCAGCACCCGCAACCTGGTGCCGCCGCTATTCATGATTTTCGCGGTGCTCGGCTCGATCCTGCTCGGCTGGGCATCACCCACCGAAGCGGCGGCGATCGGCGCGCTCGCCTCGGTGCTTCTGACGATGCTCTACGGGCGCTTCAGCTGGAGCGGCCTGTACGAGGCCCTGCTGAAGACGGTCAAGATCACCACCATGATCATGACCGTGCTGCTCGCGGGCACCCTGTTCACCGGCGTGTTCATCGGCGGCGGCGGCATCAACACCGCCAACATCCTGATCAACCAGATGCAGCTCACGCCCTGGATGCTGCTCTCCCTGATGATGTTCATCATTTTCATCGCTGGCTTCTTCCTCGACTGGATCTCGATCGTGCTGATTTTCGTGCCGCTGTTCACGCCGCTCATCATCACCGCCGGTTTCGACCCGGTATGGTTCTGCATCCTGTTCCTGATCATGATCCAGACTTCCTACCTCACCCCGCCGATGGCGCCGGCGATTTTCTACCTGCGCGCGGTGGCGCCGGCGGAGATCACCATCCGCGACATGTACCGCGGCGTGGTGCCGTTCATCGTCCTGCAATGCTCGACGCTGGCGATCGCGATGATTTTTCCGGCGCTGGTCACCTGGCTGCCCAGCGTGATGCTGACGTTCAAATAAGGAGATCCCATGACACCGGAACAGATTCTGAACATCCCGCCGAAAGTGCTGACGCAGGCGCAGCGAGAGTTTTACTTTAGCGAGGGCTACCTGCTGGTGGAGCGAGCCATCGGCGAGGCGTGGCTCTCGAAGCTGCGCGCCGCGACCGACGAATTGGTCGCTCGCAGCCGCTCGGTGACGACGTCCGACCCGGTCTTCGACCTGGAACCCGGCCACCGGCCCGACGCGCCGCGGCTGCGCCGCGTCTCCAACCCGGCCGAGCAGCACGCCGTGTTCTGGGACTACTGCCTGAAATCACCGATGCCGGACATCGTCGCGGACCTGGTCGGGCCCGACGTGAAATTCCACCATTCCAAGCTCAACTTCAAATGGGCGCAGGGCGGCGAGGAAGTGAAATGGCACTACGACATCAGCTTCTGGCCGCACACCAACTATTCGCCGCTCACGGTGGGGACCTACCTCTACGATTGCGGCATGGAGCAGGGCCCGCTCGGCGTGCTACCGCGCAGCCACCTGATCGATCCGATGTTGTCGCAATACGACGCGAAGGGCAACTGGACCGGTTGCCTGTCGGCGGCCGATTGCGCGAAGCTCGACCTTGCGAAGGCGGTGTTTCTGCCCGGTCCGGCGGGTTCGCTGACGATCCACAACTGCCGCACGCTGCATTATTCGGCGCGCAACGAATCGGACCTCGGCCGGCCGCTGCTCCTCAACACCATGACCTCGGCGGATGCCTTCCCGTACACGGTGAACCCGATCAAGCCCAAGCACGACCAGACCATCGTGCGCGGCAGGCGCGCGCAGTTCGCGCACCACGATCCGCGGTCCTGCCTGATCCCGCCGGACTGGTCGCAGGGCTACACCTCGATCTTCGCGCTGCAGCAGGAAGAGAAGGTGGAAATCGTCGCGCGCTGACCGGCGTCAGGCGGGCGGCGGTGCCGCCGCCGCTAGATGACCGCGCCGTCGTTTTCGTCGCCGAGGGTCTTTTTCTTCGTCGCCTGGACGAACTGGCTGCGGTCGACGCCGAGCCACATCACCAGCGGGCTCGCCACCAGCATCGAGAATTCCCACTTTTTACCGATATACGGCTCGCGACGCGAATAGCAGCTCGCGAGGAGACATAAGCGCGGATCGTGCGCCGCTGCCTGCGGCCGATGGCCCACGTCGCTGCTGCCGCGCGCCGACCGGGTGATCGTGTAAGGGGCCCGCGAATGACCGTATGGCCGGTAGCCGTCATTCACCCCAGGCCGACGGATTTCCACCGCACCGCAGCGAATCAGAGGTCGAACGTCGGCTTTCGACACCCGAAGCGGTCATCCAGGACTAGACTTTCCTGGAGGATTAACAGAGGGAGGAGACGATGAGAAACGTCAAGCAGTTGCTACAGGGAAAATCGCGTGGATTGTGCACGATCGGTCCCGATGCGCGTGTTTTTGAAGCCATCAGGCTGATGGCGGAGAAGAACATCGGCGCACTGCCGGTAGTCGCGAATGAGGCATTGGTAGGAATTGTCTCTGAACGTGACTACGCGCGAAAGGTGATTCTTATGGGCAGGTCATCGCATGATACGTTGGTGAAAGAGATCATGACCGAGCACCCGACCTGTGTGCAACCAAGCAATACAGTCGAGGAATGCATGGCCTTGATGACCGACAAACACGTCCGCCATCTGCCGGTTGTCGAGAACGCAAAGCTGCTCGGCATCCTTTCGATTGGCGACTTGGTCAAGGAAACGATCGCCGACCAGCAACTCGTGATCAAGCAGCTTGAGTCTTACATTCACAGTTAGACAGGCCGCGTTGAGTGACCGCTTCCGCCGAAAGCGGCCAATCAGTTCGTAGCCAAGCCCGCCCTGGCTGTCGTCCTACAGCGCCGGCGCTTTGCGGTGGAAATCAGTCGCGCCCTGGTAAGCGTGCCCGAGTGCGAACAGTGTCGCTTCATCGAAAGGCCGGCCCAGCAGCTGCATGCCGACGGGCATGCCGGACGCGGTAAAGCCGGCCTGTACCGAGAGCGCCGGCACGCCGAGGAAATTACCCGGACGCGTGAGGCGGGTCATCTGCGCGAGGAGCGCCGCCATCTTCGGCCCGCCGCCCACGTCGGTCTCTGCGATCGTCGGTGTCTGGATGCCGATCACCGGCGCGTGGAGAACGTCCACCTTCGAGTACACCTGATCGCAGAACTCACCGAGCGCCGTGCCGCGCAGCCGCAGGCTGTCGATATAGGCGGGCGCCGGGATCGCGAACCCAGACTCCAAGCGCGCGCGCACCTGCGCGGAGTAGTCCTGCGGCCGCGTGCGCAGCCATTGGCCGTGCAGCGCGGTGGCCTCGGCGGAGATGATCATGGTCGCGGCGGCATTCCAGGAGTCCACGTCGGGCAGATCGACCTCGATCACTTTGGCGCCGAGTTTGCGGAAGACCTCCAGCGAGGCCTCCATCAGCGCAGCGACCTGCGCATCGCAGCCGTCGTAGAAATACTGGCGCGGTTTGCCGATCACCAGGCCCGCCACCGGGCGCTCCAGCAGCCGAACGTAATCCGGGACCGCGCGCGCCTCGGCCATCGGGTCACGCATGTCCGGCCCGGAAATCCGGGAAAGAATAACGGCGCAGTCTTCAACCGTGCGCGCGAGCGGCCCCACGGTGTCCATCGTGAAGGACAGCGGCATGGCGCCGGCGCGCGACACGCGTCCGTAGGTCGGCTTGATGCCCGCGGTGCCGCACAAGGACGCCGGCAGCCGGATCGAGCCGCCGGTGTCGGAGCCAAGGGCGGCGAAATTCGCCCGCGCCGCGACTGTCGTGCCGGAACCGGAGGACGAGCCGCCGGTGATGTAGTCCGGATGCCATGCGTTGCGGCAGTGGCCGTAGTGATAGTTGTGGCCGGTCGGGCCGAAAGCGCACTCGGCCATGTTTAGCACGCCGAACTGGATCGCGCCGGCTGTGTCCAGGCGCTCCAGCGCAGTCGCGGTGGACGGTGCCGGGCGCGACGCCCCGATCTTGCCGCCGTAGCTCGAGGCAACGCCCTTGCGGTAGTACATGTCCTTGTGCGCCATCGGCACGCCGTGCAACGGCCCGCGCAGGTGGCCGCGCGCCAGGTCCCGGTCGGCGAGGCGCGCCGCCTCCAGCGCCAGGTCCGTGTCGACGCGCAGGAACGCGTTCAGCTTCGGCTGCACAGCCTGTGCGCGCGCGAGCGTCGCTTCCATCGCCTTCACCGCGCTGACCTGCTTGCCGCGGATCGCCCGCGCCAGCCCGACGCAGGAAAGTTCCAGGATCGCCGCGTCGTTCATGGCGCGTGTTTCCTAAGCGCGGCGGTGTAGCCCGAAGGTTCGTCTTCGAACGCAAGCTGCGCGAACGCCTTGGCCGAGTTGCCGAGCATCAGCGTGGCGAACCGCGCTGCGGCCTCGGCGGTCTCCGGCGTGGGTGCGGCGCCTTGCGCGGCGAGCAGCGCGGCTGCGAGGTCGGGGTTGATCGGATTGGTCATGGTCGATGCGTCCTCATTCCGGGCAAGAGGCCCCCCGTCGGGATGATTCTACTGCGGCTCGTGCGGTGAAACAGATCGGGGATTCTGTCCGGGCGCGGTCGGCGCCCTTGCGACTGACCGTGCTTACTTCCTGTCGTCTTTCTTTTCGTCCTTCTTCGCGTCGGCCTTCTTGCTGTCCTTCTCGGCCTTGGCCGGCTCTGCTTTCTTGGCTTCGGCC
>JANNXB010000085.1:0-1602 GCA_031409355.1 Betaproteobacteria bacterium
GGCGCCAAGGCGCACGAGATCGCCGCGATGACGGTCGGCATCGTCGGCGTGGGTGAGATCGGCAAGCGTGTCGCCAGGGCCTGCCGCCAGGGCTTCGGCATGCGGGTGCTCGGCAACCAGCGGCGCTTGGACCAGATTGGGGCGGATGCCCAACCCGCCACCCTGGACGAGATCCTTGGCAGTTCAGACTTCATCGTGATCACCTGCCCGCTTACGCCCGAGACGCACCACCTCTTCAATCGGGACCGGCTTTCGAGGATGAAGGGCTCCGCCTGGCTCATCAACGTCGGCCGCGGCGCGGTGATCGACGAATCGGCGCTGGTGGACGCATTGCAGAAGAAGAGCATCGCCGGCGCCATGCTGGACGTCTACGAACATTACCGGCTGGAGCCGGGACACCCGCTGCTGTCGCTGCCGAACGCCATCCTGACGCCGCACCTGGCCGGCATGACGCAGGAGTCGCGCAAGCGCATGGGCACCATCGCCGCGGAGGAGACCCTGCGCATGCTGGCGGGGGAGCGGCCGCGAAATTTCGTCAACCCTGATGTCTGGGAAAGGTTTCATGAACGCAGACCTGAAAATCGTTGAAATCAAGGCCTACCCCACTTCGTTTCCCGTTCCGCCGGAGAACCGCGTGGCGCTGGGCATCGGCACCGCCATCAAACGCGATGCCGTAGTGGTGAAGGTCACGACCGCGGGAGGCCTGGTGGGCTGGGGCGAATCGCATCACGGCCGCGCGCACACGGCCGTCGCCAAGCTCATCGAAACCACGCTCACCCAGCTGGTCAAGGGCATGGACGCCGCGGATGTCGTCGGCGTCTGGAAGAAAATCTACGACAAACAGCTCGCCAGCCACGGCATGGGCGCCGGCACCTGCCTCGCCATGAGCGGCATCGATTGCGCGCTCTGGGATATCCGCGGCAAAGCCGCCGGGATGCCGCTCTACAAGCTGCTCGGCGGTTCGAAGAAAGCCGTGCCCGCCTATGCAGGGGGCGTGTCGTTGGGTTACCAACCGCCCGGCGAATTGCTTGAAGAACTTCAGAAGAGTTTAAAAGCCGGGTACAAGGCCGTGAAGCTCCGCGTCGGCGACTCTCCAAAGCGAGACCTGGAACGCATCGCCGCCGTGCGCAAGGCCTGCGGCGACGACCTGGTGATCCTCACCGACGCAAATATCGGTTACAGCGTCGAGGATGTCCGGCAGGTCATGCCCGGCATGGACGAATTGAACGTCGCCTGGCTGGAAGAGCCCTTCCCGGCCCACGACTACCGCAGCTACCAGCTCGCGCGGGGCTTCGGCCGCACCCCGCTCGCCGCGGGCGAGAACCACTACACCCGCTTCGAATTCAACCGGGTAATCGAGGACGGCTCGATCACCATCCTGCAACCTGACCTGTCCAAGACCGGCGGCATCACGGAAGCACTGCGCATCGCCGCCATGGCCTCGGCCTACAAGCTGCCGATCCACCCGCACAGCTCGATGACCGGCCTGAACCACGCCGCCTCCATCCATTTCCTCGCCGCCATCGACAACGGCGGCTATTTCGAAGGAGATGTATCCAAAGCCAACAAGTTCCGCGATGATCTGGTTTCGAAGCCCTACGA
>JANNXB010000086.1:0-6574 GCA_031409355.1 Betaproteobacteria bacterium
CCCTGCATGAAGCGGAAAATCGCCACCTGCATCAGCAGGCCCACCAGCGCCGCGACCAGGAACCCCGCCGCCAGCGCGAGCACGAACAGGCCGGTTTTTTCCGCCACGATATAGCCGACGTAGCCGCCCAGCAGGTAGAGCGAGCCGTGCGCGAGGTTGACGTTCCTCATCAGCCCGAACACCAGCGTGAAACCACTGGCGACGATGAAATACAGCGACGCCAGCGTCAGGCCGTTTAGCAGCGTGATGAAAAACAGCTTGGCGTTGTCCCAGATGCCCCAGACCACGAACACGGCCAGGGGTACGGCGAGCACCAGAGTCCAAAACCATTTCCAGAAATTTCTCACGCAGCGGTTTGGCTCCAACGCGATCGGGCGGACAGGATTTCAGGCGCCTTGCAGAACTGGCCGTCCTTCATGATCGCGAGGAGCTTCTTCTGGTCCTGCAGGATCGAGATGTTCGAGAGCGGGTCGCCGTCCACCAGCAGCAGGTCGGCGAGGTAGCCTTCCTTGACCTGGCCCAGTTCGCCGCCCTTCATCATCATCTCCCCGCCCCACTTGGTGGCCGAGACCAGGGCCTCCATCGGCGTCATGCCGAGGTACTTGACGAAGTACTCGAGATCCTTGGCGTTCTCGCCGTGCGGCGCCCAGGCGAAGCCGTAGTCGCCTCCCGGCAGGACGCGGATGCCGCGCTTTAGCATCGACTTCATGCTCCTCACCGCGGCCTCGAGCTCCAGCTCGTAGCCCATGTCCTTCGCCGCCTGCTTGCTGATGCCGACAGTGGATTCGCCGTCGTCGAGCAGGCGGATCATCACCGACAAGCCCGGCGCGACGAACACGCGCTGCTTCTGCGCCTCGACCATGTCGAGCGCTTCCTCGTCGGCGAAACTGGCGTGGTAAATGATGTCGAAGCCATGGCGCATCGCCTGCTTCACCGATTCCGACGAACGCGCGTGGCAGGACAGGCGCTTGCCGCGGACCTTGGTCTCTTTCGCCGCGACCGCCACTTCCTCGTCGCTCATCCAGCTCGTCCGGGCATCGGCTCCCGGCACCAGGTTGTCGCCGGAAAGGTTGAGCTTGATCGAGTCCACGCCATACTTGAGGAACATGCGCACGGCCTTGCGCATCTCGTCCGGGCCGTCCACCACGCAGCCGAAGGACATGGCCGGGTACGGCAGGTGCGGCAGCATGTCGTCGCCGAGCGAGCCGGTGACGGTGATCTCCTGGCTGGCGGCAAGGTAGCGCGGCCCCGGGATCTGCCCGGACTCGATCGCGTTGCGAATCACGCAGTCCAGGCGCGGCTTGGGCGTGGCGGCGCCGACGCAGGAGGTCCAGCCCATGTCGAGGTACTGCTTGGCCACTTGCGCGGCCCACAGCGTGTGCTCTTCGTGCGGCAGCTTCTGGATCGCGTCGAGCGTCTTCGAATTGGTCCAGCCGAAGTGGGTATGCGCCTCGCACATGCCCGGCATCAGCGTGGCGCCGGCCGCGTCGATCACCGTCACGCCCGCGACTGGCAGGCTGCGCGCACCGCGCCCGATGCGCGAGATCCGGTTGCCCTGCACCAGCACCTCGCCCGCATAGGGCTGCGCGCCGGAGCCATCGATGATGCGGACATTCGTGAACAATGTGTTTGCCATGATTTTTCCCTTATGAAAAACGTTGCGAGAAAAAACGAACCAACAACGCGTTGCACTCTTCCGGTTTCTCGTAGATTGTCCAGTGGCCGCAGCGCGGCAGCACCTCGACCTGCGCGCCGGGGATTTTTTCGCCGATGGCGCGCACCGCCTGCGGCGGCGCGACCGCGTCCTCGTCGCCGGTGACCAGCAGCACCGGGCAGGAAATCTTCGCGATCTCCGCCGGCCGCGCTTCCGACAGGGCCTCGCAACTGCGCGCGTAGGCCTCCGGGCTTTGCCGCATCACCGATTCGCGCACCGCCGCCACTGCGACCAGGCGTTTCGCGCGCGTTTCGCCGGCCGTCCCGGCCTGCACGGTCGCATCGGCGATCTGCTGCATGCCGGGCTCTCCTTCGCTGCGCGCCTTCGCGCCGCGCGCGCGGATCGGGCCGCGGTTGGCGTCGGGCGGCGCGGCCAGTGGGCCGAACAGCGCCAGGCTGCGCACCAGGCGCGGCTCGAGCGTCGCAAGGTGGAAAGCAATGATGGTGCCCATGGAGTGGGCGACGACGTGCGCGCGCTCGACGCCGACGGCGCCGCACACGCGCATCAGCGCGCGCACGAAGCCGTCCATCGACAGCGGGCCCTCGACGCGGTGCGATCGGCCCGAGCCGGGCAGGTCCGGGCGGACGGTGCGAAAGCGCGACAACGCTGGCAGCACCGGGGTCCAGAAGTTCGAAGTGCCGCCCAGCCCATGGATCATGAGCACGGCATCACCGGCGCCATCGATCTCGACGGCCATGCGCTCAACGAACTGGGTGCTCACGCGTTACCCCCCTCCAGAGGTTGCTGCGGTGCGATATAACAGGATGATTAAAAAATGAGACACGCGTCTCAAAATGCCGTGCCAGACTACGGGCGTTTCCGGTTCGCTGTCAATCTGCGATGCGCAAAGACCCTGTTCTCGCCGCGACTTCTTTCTATTCCCTGCCCGACCTGGGCCAAGGACATCGCGGCCGGGTGTTCCGGCGCCTGCTCGACGAGGCCGTGGCCCTGGTGCGGCGGGGTCGCATTCCATCGGTGGCCGAAGTCGCGGTGGCGGCGCGGGTTTCCCGCGCCACCGCCTACCGCTACTTCCCCAGCCGCTCCAAGCTGGTGAGCGCGGTGATCGCCGAGGCCCTCGCGCCGGTGCGGCGCGCCGTGCCGCAGCAGGGCGAACCCAAGCAACGCCTGCACGAACTGCTCAACCGCACCTATTCCCGGTTCAGCGAGTACGAACCTCACATGCGCGCCGCGCTGCAGCTGGCGCTGGAGCACCAGTCGTTGGAGCGGGCAGGCCTGCTGGAAGAAGAGCCCTTCCGCCGCGGCCAGCGCACGCACATCCTCGCCACGACGCTTTTGCCCTTGAAAAAAGAACTTTCAAAGAAAGCCTACCAGCGCCTGCTGCATGCCCTGGCCGTGGTCTACGGCATCGAGGCGATGGTGATCCTCAAGGACATCTGCGGCGCGAGCGACCGGGAAACCGAGGCGGTGGTGCGCTGGATGATGGACGCGCTGGTGGATGCGGCCTTGCGGGAAAATATGCCGGAGGAAAGAAAGCCCCGGGGTCGGTAGCTGCCACTTTTCACCCGAACGCCAGCCGCATCTGCGCCAACTGGTGCAGGACGAGCGGGCATTGTGGGTCCGCAAGGTCGTTGACGACATTGAAATGATCCAGGTCGTCCGGTACCAGCAACTCGCAGGGATGCCCCAATCCCAGCCAATGCTTGCGCATCTCTTGCGACTGGCGATGGAACTCGTCGGATTCGTCCTTGGGGACGACCAGCGACAAGGGTGCCGGATAGGGGTACGCCTGCGAGAGGGGCGCATTGCGGCGCGCCTGCGCTTCGTCCATCTGCAGTGTCTTGTTCAGGTAACTTAGGCGGATCGGTTCCATGTCGAAGATGCCGCCGATCGAGCAAACGCCCTTGACCAGATTCACCGGCAAGCCCTCGCCATAGGCGCGCCAGTCGGTGGCGAGAAGCATCAGGCCCAGGTGACCGCCTGCCGAATGCCCGCAGACGTAGATGCGATTCCGGTCTCCGCCAAAAGAGTCTGCGTGGGACCAGATCCAGGCCAGTGCACTACGGTTGTGCGCCACGATGGAATCCATGTCGACTGCCGGCGCAAGCCCGAAGTTGTTGACGACGGTCGCCACGCCGTGGGGCCGCATGCCCTCGGCGACATAGCTGTAGTGGCTCTTGTCGAGTGAGTACCAGTAGCCGCCGTGGATGAATACGTATATCGGTGCACCACCGGCGTCAGCGGGGAACGCGTCGACTTTCTCCAATTCGGATGCGCCGAACGGCAGATCAAGACGGCAGGGCAGAGTCTGGCGGGTACGCTTGCTCCACTCCGTCCAACGGTCGAAATGCACTGCGTAGTCTGGAAACCGCAGGCGATTGTTGTATTGCGCATCAAGTGCCTGCTGATCGAAACCACGATAAATGACGCTCGACATAGCCCCGAATTCTAGTGAATTCCTGCTCACCGCGGCATAGAATTGCGTCCATGAAATTCAAATCCCTCGGCCGTACCGGCGTCCAAGTCTCCGAACTGTGCTTCGGCACCATGTCCTTCGGCGGCGACGCCGACGAAGCGACTTCCGCCGCGATGTACAAGGCAACCCGGGACGCGGGCATCAACTTCTATGATTGCGCCGACCAGTACAGCAAGGGCAAGGCCGAGGAAATCCTCGGCACGCTGATGCGCGGCCACCGCGACGAGCTGGTCATCACCACCAAGGGCTTCAATCCGATCGGCGAGGATGTCAACGCGCGCGGCACTTCGCGCCGCCACATCGTCCGCGCCCTGGAAGCGAGCCTGAAGCGGCTGCAGACCGACCGCGTCGAGATCTACTTCCTGCATCACTACGACAAGCGCACGCCGCTGGAAGAATCGGTGCGCGCGCTGGAAGACCTGGTGCGTTCGGGCAAGGTCCTCTACCCAGCGGTCAGCAACTGGTCGGCCTGGCAGACCCAGCGCGCGGTGGACCTGCAGGAGCGCAACAACTGGGCGCGCCTCCAACTCGTCCAGCCGATGTACAGCCTGGTCAAGCGCCAGGCCGAGGTCGAGCTGCTGCCGATGGCCGAAGCCAACGGCATCGGCGTCATCCCCTACAGCCCGGCCGCCGCCGGCCTGCTCTCGGGCAAGTACTCCGGCAAGGAAGGCGCGAAAGCCGCGGGGCGCCTCAAGGCCAACAAGATGTACGAGGTGCGCTACGGCGAAGACTGGGCCTTCGAAACAGCCGACAAGTTCGTCGCCCTCTGCAAGGCGAAGGGCCTGCACCCGGTCAGCACCGCCGTCGCCTGGGTCGGCGCGCATCCGGCCATCACCGCGCCCATCGTCGGTGCGCGCAACCTGGAGCAGCTGAAGGATTCGCTGAATGCGGTGAACATCGACATGACTCCTGCGTTGCGCGCCGAGATCAGCGCGCTGTCGCGCACCCCCGCGCCTGCCACAGACCGGCTGGAAGAATTGAAGGCGCCGAAGTCCTAGCGGTTCCGCGCAGCTACTTGCTGATCGCGAGCTTTACGCCAAAGCCCACCAGCATGGTGCCGGCGATCTTGTTCAGCCACCCGGTCACGCGCGGGCTGGCGCGCATGCGTTCGGCAGCGAAGTGCGTGATCAGGATGACGGTCAGACAGTAGAGGAAGGTGAGGACGGCGATGGTCATCGCCATGGCGCCGAACGTGACCAGGCCCTGGTGTGTCTTTGGATCGACGAACAAGGGGAAGAAGGCCATGTAGAACACGATGGCCTTCGGGTTGAGCAAGGTAATCAGCATGCCCTGCCTGAAGAAGCGGCGCGGCTCCATATGGAGGATGGGAGCATCGCCCGGTTTGGCGAGAATCATGCGCACGCCCAGATAAGCCAGGTAGATCGCACCTGCGTACTGCACCAGGGAAAACACCCCGGGATTCGAGGTGAGCAGCGCGGCCACGCCCGCCACGGCCAGCCACATCAGCACCTGGTCGCCCGCGATGACACCGGCAGTCGCTGCCAGGCCGCCCACGATGCGGCCCTTGCTGGTGGACGTGATGATGGCGAGGTTTCCCGGCCCGGGAATCGCCAGGAAAACAATCACCGCGATGACGAAGGCCCAGTAATCCGCGACGCCGAGCATGGCTTCTCCAAAAGCAAAGTTGATCGCGCTCAAATCGACCGCGTCCAGGGGTTGATAATCCTGATGTTGGTCCCTTTGAAATCATGCACGTTACGTGTCGCCAGCATGAACCCGTTTGCCGATGCGATCGCCGCAATCGCGCCATCCGCAAAGCTGATGCGGTTGCCGGCCAACCGGGCGCTCGCGTCCATTCGCGCAAATGCCTCCGCAGCTCCTTTGTCGAACGGAAGAATTCGACCTTCGAAGAGCGGCATCATTCGATCGACCAGCGCAGTATTGAGTTTGTTGCGTCTGCGTCCAGCAGGCATGGCCTCGATGCCCGCGAGCAGCTCCGCCAGGTTCACCGTCGTCAAGTAGAGCGTCTCGGGCTCCTGGGCATTGAGCCAATCGATCACCGCACGCTCGGGTTCAGGCCTCAGGGGCTCCGAAACCACGTTCGTATCGATGATGATCATGCAAATTTCGCGGCCGCCACCCTCGAAGAATCACGCCGGACCTCAATCTCCACGCCGCCAAGGCTTTGACCTATTGCCGCCAGAGCCGAGCCGATGCCCAGTCTGGGCCGCACGGCACCTTCGAGGATGCTTCGAATCTCGGCTTCCGTGCTGCGCCCATGTTGCGCGGCGCGCAGCTTGAGCGCACGGTGCGTTTCTTCGGGGAGCTTTCTCACGGTAACGGAAGCCATTGATATCATTCCACAGTAAAGATATCAAAAATATCATTGCCTGTATTTGATGTCAACCGCAGCGGAGAATGCCCATGCCTGGTGCGGGACGCACACGGGTTTCAGTCGCTCAGTC
>JANNXB010000087.1:0-4474 GCA_031409355.1 Betaproteobacteria bacterium
GTCGCCGAGGGCGAGCCCAAATACAGTGCGACCTACGAGCTGGAAAGCGCGGAAGTGCTCACCAGTGATGCATGGGCAAAGGCGGTGGAGAAGGGCCGCTGGCCGGCGCAAGTGCGTCCGTACACGAAGAACCGCCGCCACACTCTGCGCAAGCTGATGGGCAGCTAGAATAAGAATTCACGGAGATCACGCTATGAAACGCGCCATATTTTTTCTGATCCTTTTTTCAATACTTCAAACGGCAAAAGCACAAACAGTTCCCGCGGGTCCCAAGGTCACCGTTTCGGCCGTCACGCAGGTTGCCTCGACGCTGCCGCAGTACACACGCGTCGACGTGCCGATGCTGCGCGACGCCGTGCCCAAGAGCAGCGGCGGGCGCGTGGAATTCAACCTGAAAAGCTGGCCCGAGATGAGCGTGCAGGGGCCGGAACTGATCCGCCTGGTGCGCTCGGGGCAGGTGGACCTCGGCGCCGCGCCGCTCACGACGGTGTCGGGCGACGTGCCGTTCCTCGATGGCGTCGACCTTGCCGGGCTCGCGCCGGATCTCGATACCGCGAGGAAAATCGCCAACGTGCTGGTGCCGATCGCCAACAAGGAACTCGAGCGCATCGGCGTGAAGCTGGTCGGCACCTATCCGTTCCCGGCGCAGGTGTTCTTCTGCAAGAAGCCGATCACCGGCCTGGCCGACCTGAAGGGCGTGAAGGTGCGCACCAACGGCCCCTCGGCCTCCGACCTGGTGAGCTATCTCGGCGGCCAGCCAGCCGCGATCGCATTCGGCGAGGTGTACACGGCGCTCGAGCGCGGCACGGTGGATTGCGCGATCACCGGCACCGGCAGCGGCAATGGCGTGAAGTGGTACGAAGTGACGACGCATCTGTACACGCTGTCTACCGCCTGGTCGACCTCGGGCTACTTCGTCAACCTCGCCTGGTGGAACAAGCTCGACCCGGCGGTGCGTGCTTTCCTTGAGAAGACCATGGCTGGCGTCGAGGACGCGCAGTGGAAGCTTGGCGCCGAAGTCACGCAGGACGGCATCGACTGCAACATCGGCAACGCCGCCGGCTGCAAGATCTATTCGCTGGTGAAGACGAAGCCCATGGTGCAGGTGAAAGCCACCGACGCCGACCGCGCCAAGCTGCGCGAGGCTCTGGTCGCCACCGTGCTGCCCGGCTGGGTGAAGCGTTGCGGCGCGCGCTGCGGCGAAATCTACAATCAGGCCATCGCGCCAATTTCCGGAGTGAAATACACCCCATGAGAAACATTCTTTTCGCTCTTCTCGCTTTTTCAGGCGCGGCGTTCGCGCAAACACTTCCCGCCGGCCCGAAGGTCACCATTACCGCGGTGACCCAGCTCTCGCCCGCGCTGCCGCAGTACAAGGACGTGGACGTGCCCATGCTGCGCGAGAAGATGCCCGCGGCGAGCAACGGCCGCATCGAGATCAACCTCAAGAGCTATCCGGAGATGAGCGTGCAGGGCCCGGAAGTGATCCGCCTGGTGCGCTCCGGACAGGTCGAGATCGCCGGTGCGCCGCTCACCACGGTGTCGGGCGACGTGCCGCTGCTCGACGGCTTCGACCTGCCGGGCCTGCATACCAGCATGGAGCAGGTGCGCAGGGCCGGCCAGGCGCTGATGCCGACCGCCAACAAGGAGCTGGAAAAGCTGGGCGTGCGCATCATCGCGACCAGCCCCTTCCCGGCGCAGGTGTTCTTCTGCAAGAAGCCGGTGAGCGGCATCGCCGACCTCAAGGGCCGCAAGATTCGCGTCGCGGGGCCTTCGCAGGGCGACTTCCTGAACGCGCTCGGCGCGCAGCCGGTGGCGATCGCGTTCGGCGAGGTGTACACGGCGCTGGAGCGCGGCACGGTGGACTGCGCCGTGACCGGCACCGGCACCGGCAACGCGCAGAAGTGGTACGAGGTCACCAGCCACCTGTACACGCTGGTCGCCTCGTGGGGCATCTCCGGCTACATGGTCAACATCGCGTGGTGGAACAAGCTCGACCCGGCGGTGCGCAAGTTCCTCGAGGGCTATTTCGCCCAGGTCGAGGAGACCCAGTGGGAGCTGGGCTCGCGGCTGACGCAGGATGGCATCGAGTGCAACGTCGGCAACGCCGCCGGCTGCAAGATCTTCGGCCTGCTCAGCGACAAGAAGATGATCCTGGTGAAGCCCACCGACGCCGATGTCGCGCGCGGGCGCCAGATCCTGGTGGACGTGGTGCTGCCGAACTGGGTCAAGCGCTGCGGCGCGCATTGCGGCGCGGCTTTCAACGCCAACATCGCGCCCATCGCCGGAGTGAAGTACCAGGGCAACTGACATGATGCGGATCGTCAGCCGGGTCAACCGGCTGATCGATGCCCTCGCGCGGGGCATGAACCGCTGCGCGGGCTGGCTGTTCGTGCTTTGCGCGCTGTTCGTCACCTTCGACGTGCTGGCGCGCAAGTTCCTCGGTTTTTCCTCGCAATCCACCACCGAGCTCTCGGGCTACATGCTGGGCGTGGGCATCGCCTGGGGCCTGGCGGGCGCGCTGGATGCGCGCACGCACGTGCGCATCGACATCCTGATCCAGAAGGTGCCGCCACGCTGGCGCGGCTATCTGCACTGGCTCGCGCTCGCCTCGCTCGCGGTGTTCGCCGGCTTTCTGGTCTACGGCGCCTGGCACACGACGATGGAATCCTGGGACTTCAAGGCCACCGACAACAGCCTGCTGAAGACGCCGCTCATCATCCCGCAGGGCCTGTGGCTGTTCGGCATCGGCGTGTTCGGCTTGATGGCTACTTTGCGCGTGGTTGAAGTCGCCCTGCTGCTGCCGGGCGGGGACATCCAGGCCATCGAGCATCTCACCGGGCCGCGCTCCTACGTCGAGGAGGCGGAAGAGGCGCTGGAGGCGACAGGGCACCAGCGCAAATGATTGCCGTCTTATTTTTAATTGCTTTACTAATAATTTCCGTAGTAGCCGTCTTACTGGGCGGCGGCTCGGTCGCGCAACTGCCGATCGGTCCGATCGTGCTGCTGATCGCGTTGTTCTGCCTGTTTTTCGGCGCCGGCATCTACATCGCCGCGGCGCTGGGCATCCTCGGCATCATCGCCGGCTTCGCGTTCTCCGAGCGGCCGTTCTGGGACTTCATCGGGCAGATGGTCTGGGGACCGACCACCAACTTCGTGCTGGTGGCGGTGCCCCTCTTCCTGCTGATGGGCGAGATCATGCTGAGGGCGGGCCTCTCGGACAAGCTCTACCGCTCGCTCAACCTGTGGTTCCAGCGCGTGCCCGGCGGCCTGTTGCACACCAACATCGCCTCCTGCAGCGTGTTCTCGGCGATTTCGGGCTCGAGCGTGGCGACCGCCGCGACCATGGGCGCGGTGGCGCTGCCGTACTTCCGCAAGACCGAATATTCGCAGCCGATGGTGCTGGGCTCGCTCGCCGCAGGTGGTGCGCTCGGCAACCTGATTCCGCCGGGCATCACCTTTATCGTCTACGGCCTGATCACGGAGACCTCGGTCGGGCAGCTCTACCTTGCGGCGGTGGGGCCGAGCATCCTGGTGGTGCTGCTCTTCACGCTGGTGATCCTCGTGCACGGCCTGCGCCATCCGATGAAGCTGCCGGAAAAAATCCCGCTCAAGGTGAAGCTCATCGGCCTGGTGGACCTGATCCCGACCGTGATCCTGATCCTGATCGTGCTCGGCACTATCTACACCGGCCTGGCCACGCCGACAGAATCGGCGGCGCTGGGCGTGGTCGCGTCGCTCGTGTTCGCCGCGATCTCGGGCCGGTTCTCCTGGAAGATGCTGGACGAATCGGCCAAGGCGACCGCGCACACCACCGCTTTCGTCGGCCTCATCCTGTGCGGCGCCTACGTGCTGAACTTCATTTTCGGCAGCCTGGGCGTGCCGCAGGCGCTGGCGAAATTCGTCGCCAGCCTGCCGGTGCCGCCGTGGGTGATCATGGCGCTGATCATCGGCTTCTACCTCGCGCTGGGAACCTTCATGGAAGGCTTCTCCATGATCGTCACCACCATCCCGGTGATCTTCCCGGTGGTGAAGGCGCTCGGCTACGACCCGATCTGGTTCGGCGTCATCGTCACCATGCTGGTCGAGATCGCCTTGATCAGCCCGCCCGACGGCACGGTCCTTTACGTTCTGCAGGGCATGCGCGGCACGCCGGGGCCGATTACCGACGTGTTCCGCGGCGTAATTCCTTTCATGGTGGTTTACGTATTGGCGATAATCATCCTGATGCTGGTGCCCGAGCTTGCCTTGTGGCTGCCGCGAGTCTCACAATAGGGTTATTACGATGTCCAAGAACACCGGTAAGAACACGGCTCGCCTGCGCCGCTACATCCAGGACATGACGCGCCTGGTCGAGGCGCTTGGCGAAGACGAAGCCCGCATGCTTTCCGAAGGCGAGGCACTCCTCAAGGGCCTCATCGCCAATGACGACTGGCTGCCCGACGAATTCGCGATTCCCTCCACCGAGTCCTAT
>JANNXB010000088.1:0-8756 GCA_031409355.1 Betaproteobacteria bacterium
CTGCGGCAGGTGCTGAATTCCCCGGAAGTACGCGAGAAATTCCAGGCGCAGGCGTTCGAATCCGTGATTACTTCGCCGGAGGAAGCCGGAAAGTTCATCGCCAGCGAGGTGGTGCGCTTCTCGCGCCTCATCAAGACACGAGGCATTACCGCGAACTGAGGCAGGCCTAGATTTTCCGCCCGGCCTTTTCCCAGTAGGGCGCGCGCAGCCTGCGCTTGAAGATCTTGCCGCTGTCCTCGCGGGGAAGTTGGTCGTGGAAAGCGACCAGGCGGGGGACCTTGTAGCTGGCGATTTTATCCGCCAGCCAGCTCTTCACAAGATCTTGAGTAAGAACAAAACCTTCCTGCGGCTGCACGGCGGCAGCGAGCGATTCGCCGAATTCGGCGTCGGGAATGCCGAATACCGCGCAGTCGGCGACGCCGGGCATGACGATGAGCGCGGCCTCTATCTCGGCCGGGTAGATGTTGACGCCGCCCGAGATCACCATGTCCACCGCGCGATCGGAGAGATAGAGGTAGCCGTCCTCGTCCAGCCAGCCCATGTCGCCGAGCGTCCACAGGCCGTCGCGTTCCAGTTCGCGCCGCGCCTCGTCGTTGTTGTTGTAGGTGAAGTCGGTGTACGCGGGCTGCCGCGCGTAGATCAGCCCGGTCGCGCGCGGCGGCAGTTCGCGACCCTCCTCATCGAGGATTTTCAGGTGCACGCCCGGGATCGCGCGTCCGGCCGAACCCGGCCGCTCCAGCGCCTCGGCTGCGCTGATGAAGGTAATCATGCCAAGCTCGCTCGCGGCATAGCTTTCGTGGATCACGGGGCCCCACCATTCGATCATCGCGCGCTTCACCTCCGGCGCGCAGGTCGAGCCCATGCTAAGCACGAACTCCATCGACGACAGGTCGTAGCGGCGCTTCACCTCCTCGGGCAGCTTCAGCATGCGCGAGAACATCGTCGGCACGAGGTAGGCGCGCGTGATCCGTTCCTTCTCGATCAGCTGCAGGGTCCGTTCGGCGTCGAACTTCGATTCCAGGAACAGCGTCGCGCCAAGCAGCACCGCCTGCATCGCGTAGGTGTTGGGCGCGCTGTGGTAGATGGGCGCGGACAGCAGCGCGCGCACGCCGGCTTCCAGGCCGTAGACGTGCTTCACGTTGTCCGCCAGCACGCTGGCCGAGCGTGCCGCGTCGGCGGGCGAGGGCGCGATGCGGCGTACGCCCTTCGGCTTCCCGGTAGTGCCCGAGGTGTAGGGCATCGAATAGCGCGCCATGCACTCCGGCCCGGCATGGCGAGGCTGCGACGCCAGCCAAGCGCACCATTGCCGCGGTTCGGCCTCCACCACGGCCACGCCCGGTGGAATGCTGTCTCTGACCTGCGCCAGCAGGTCGGTCTCCACCACCAGTATCTTGGCACCGCTATCGCGCAGGATCCAGCCTGCCTCGTCGGCCTTGAAGTGCCAGTTGATGGGGCAGGTATAGGCGCCGAGCCGCCGGGCGCCGAACATGGCTTCGAGGAATGCCGGGCAGTTGCGCAGCATCAGGCCGACGACGTCGCCTTCGCGCACGCCCAGGCGCTCGAAGCCCGCCGCCGCGCGCAGCACCGCGTCTTCGAACGCGGACGGCGGAACCTCCCTGCCATCGAAATATAGGCTGGCCTGCATGGCTGCCACGAGTGTAGCGGATCAATGCGGGATAACCGCGCGGCACAACCCGCTGCTAAAATTGGCGCACCAATGAAATTCTTCATCGTCGATGACGACCCCGACACCCTGGCGCTCGTCTCGCGCCTGCTGACCGACGCCGGCCACGAGGTCGTGGTGCGTGCCTCCAGCGCCGGCGCGGTGCGCGACATCCCGGAGGCGCGGCCCGACTGCGTCATCACCGACCTGATGATGCCGGTGATGGACGGCTTCGAGCTGACGCGCGAACTGCGGCGCCGTCCCGAGCTAGCGGCAGTGAAGATCTTGATCCTGTCGGCCAAGAGCTACGACTTCGACCGGCGGCGGGCGAAGGAGATGGGCGCGGACGGCTACCTGACCAAGCCGATCAACCGCGAAACCTTCATGAAGTCCATCAGCGAGATGGTCTCCGACCGCCTCGCGGTGCACTACTGGGGCGTGCACGGCACGCTGCCGGTGCCGGGCGGCGCCTACACACGCTACGGCGGCAATACGCCCTGCGTCAGCGTGGAGGTGAGCGGCGAGCCGCTCTACGTCTTCGATTGCGGCTCCGGCATCAAGAAACTCTCGGACAAGGTGATGGCCAGCACCAGCGGCGAACGCGTGTCGGCGCGCGTGTTCATCTCGCACACGCACTGGGACCATATCAACACGATCCCGTTTTTCGCGCCGCTGTATATCCGCGGCAATCAGATCGAGGTGTTCGGGCCCTACCAGGGCAACCTGACCATCGAGCGCGCCATCAGCGCGCAGATGGAAAGCGTCTATTTCCCCGTCACCATCCGCGAGTTCGGCGCGCGCCTCATGTTCCGCGACCTGCGCGAAGAGACGCTGGAATTCGGCCCGGTGCGCATCGACACCATGCTGCTGCGCCACCCCGGCTACTGCCTCGGCTACAAGTTCACCTGCCGCGACCGCACCATCTGCTACATCACCGACAACGAACTCTACCTGCCGACCGATCCGCGCCACGACGCGCGCTACGTCGAGCGCCTGGCCGACTTCGTGCGCCGCGCCGACGTGCTGATCACCGACACCACCTACCGCGACCACGAGTACCCCTCGAAGGTGGACTGGGGCCATTCCTGCGTCAGCCAGGTGGCCGACCTCGCGGCGCGCGCCGAAGTGAAGCGGCTGCATCTCTTCCACCATGATCCGGACCAGACCGACGCCGACATCGACCTGAAGCTCGACGAAACGCGCAAGGAACTCGTGCGGCTCGGCTCGAACGTGATCTGCGAAGCGCCCGCGGAAGGCTCCGAGCTGGTTCTCTAGAAGACTCCCAGCGCGAGACCGGCCGCAAATGCCGCGCCGAGTTCCTCGCATTTGGCGATAACCTCGGGCGTCAATTCCTTCAATCCAATCACCGGTTCGGATTTCTTCTCCAGCCGCAGGCCCGCGACTATTCTTTCGACCGACGTCACGGCGCCGCTGCCGTCCTGCCCCGCGCCCACGAAAAGCGCGTACGGCCGGCCGTTGACCTTGCCCTCGCAGGCGTAGAACACGCGCTCAAGGAAGTCCTTCATCATCCCCGACATGTAGCCGAAGTTCTCCGGCGTACCGAGGATCAGGCCGTCGGCCGCGAGTACATCTTCCAGTCCGGCTTCGGCGCAGCGCTTGACGACCACCTTCACGCCCGATTCGGCGCGCGCGCCGCGCTCGACAGCCTCGGCCATCTGCGCCGTCTTCACGCCGCCGGTGTGGTAGACGATGAGCAGGGTTTTCATGTTTTCGGTCGCGCCACCGGAGCGTGGCGCGCTGGACTGGCGAGCAATATGTGACTACAATTTATGGAATTCATTAAAAAAGAGGTCCCAAATGGCATTGCAACGCACATTACCACGGGCAGCACAACGCGTTCCGATCCGCGAGTTCAAGGCGCGCCTGTCGCATTACCTCGCGCGGGCAGGCGCGGGACATGGGGTCATCGAAATCACCTCCCATCGCAAAGTGGTGGCGCGTGTGACCGGTGTGCCATCCGAGGCGGGTGAGGGAATCGCGCGTCTCGTCGCGATGGGGGCAGTCAGCTGGCGCGGCGGCAAGCCGTCAGGCGCCGCGATTCGCCTGGCCAGGCGAGGTCGCGGCGTTTCCGAGCTGGCGCTCGACGATCGCGGATGATTCTTTACTGCGACACCTCGGCGCTGATCAAGCTCTACATCTCAGAAGCCGGCTCACCGGCGATGAAGAAACTCGCCGCAGCGGCCGAGGCTGTGGCCACCTGTCGTGTTTCCTGGGCTGAAGCGCACGCGGCGCTCGCCCGGCGAGTGCGCGAAGTGCCGGCTGATGCCGCCGCGGCGGCGCAGGCGAAGCGCGCATTGGCATCCGATTGGCCGCGATTTCTGATCATGGAACTTGCGCAGGATGTCGTCGAGCGGGCGGCTGAGTATGCCGACACATTCGCATTGCGAGGCTACGACAGCGTGCAGCTTGCTGCAGCACATACTCTGGCGATCGAGAGCGGCGTGCCGGTGACATTCGCGTGCTTCGATGTGCGCCTCAACAGGGCGGCCAAGGTGCTGGAAATGGCGGCTCCCTTTCTGCAAGTTGCAAAGTGACCTTGCTTCCTTCTCTCCGGATTGAGGGCTACGCTTCCAGCCGTGCGGCAGGATCCTGCCGGTAGAAGCCTCTGAAAAGCCCGTAGAGCCCGGAAAATTCGCGCTTTAGCGCGTTCGGCGATTCGAAAAACGCCTCGCTCGCCACCGCGAAGAACTCGGCTTCATGCTCCGCCGCGTAGGGATCGAGGAAGGTCTCCTCTCCCGCTTCGATCGATTTGCAGAAGCGCTCGAACTCCGCGTCGAACACTTCGGCCCAGCGCTCGCGCGCCTCGCGCGAGGGCAGCGGCGGCACGCCGTCGGCCTCGCCCGCCATCATGTCGAGCTTGTGCGCGAATTCGTGGATCACGATGTTCGCGCCGCCTTCGCCGACCGAGCCGGCGTCATCCAGCGCCTCCCAGGACAGGACCACCGGCCCGCCGGGCCAGGATTCGCCCGCCAGCTCGTCGTCCCATTCGTGCACCACGCCGTCCTCGCCGGTCTCGGCGCGCTGCACCTTGAAGTCCGACGGATGCACCACGATGCCGACCCAGCCGTCGTACCAGTCGAGCCCGAGTTCCAGCACCGGCAGGCAGGCCTGCAGCGCGATCTCGACGCGGTCGTCCTCGGAAAGGGAAAGCCCATGCACCGGCGTGAGCTGCTTCTCGGCGAGGAACAGCACGGCGAATTCCTTCAGCCGCCGCTCCTCGTCGCCGGACAGTCCGCGCAGGAAAGGCAGGTGTTTCTGTGCGCGTCGCCACAACGCGTCGTCGATGCGGTGACGCTCGAGGATGCGCTTGCGTTTCCAGTCGCGGATCCAGCCCATGGCGTCAGTACAATAGCAGCATGGTTTCCGTCGTACACCTTCACCCTCAGGACGCGCTTATTGAACGCGCGCTGGCGTTTGCCTGGCCGCTCTATGAGGGACAGACACTGTCCACCGGCGAGCCGATGTGGCCGCACGCCGTTGGGGTCAGCGCGGGCCTCGCCTCGATCGGCGTCGATCCGGCGGCGCAGGCAGCCGGCGTGCTGTTCGCGGTGCCGAAGCTGCTCGACGATCCAGAGCGCCTGAAAACGGAATTCGGCGAGGAGATCGCCGGACTCGCCGCCGGCGTCGAGAAGCTCTACAGGCTGCGCGTGCTTACACGTGCCTCCGCTGGCGAGCAGAACGAGATCCTGCGCAAGATGGTGCTCGGCATGGTCGAGGACATCCGCGTGGTGCTGATACGGCTTGCCTCGCGCACGCAGACCCTGCGCTGGTTCGCGAAGAATCCGTCCGATGAGAGGAAGGCCTACGCGCGCGAATCGCTCGACATCTATTCGCCGCTCGCCAACCGGCTCGGCGTCTGGCAGCTCAAGTGGGAACTGGAGGACCTGTCGTTCCGCTACATCGAGCCCGAGCTCTACAAGAAGATCGCGCAGATGCTCGACCAGAAGCGCATCGAGCGCGAGCGCTACATTTCGAATGCCATTGAATTGCTTGGCAAAGAATTGAAGAAGCTGGGTTTGAACCCCCAGGTGAGCGGGCGCCCGAAGCACATCTATTCCATCTGGAACAAGATGCGCACCAAGCAGCTGGATTTCTCGGACGTGCACGACGTGCGCGCGCTGCGCGTCATCGTGCCGACACCCGGCGACTGCTACACCGTGCTGGGCGTGGTGCACGACCTGTGGGAACCCATTCCCAAGGAGTTCGACGACTACATCTCGCGGCCCAAGGGCAACAATTACCAGTCGCTGCATACCGCGGTGATCGGGCCGGGCGGCCGCACGCTCGAAGTGCAGATACGCACCGAAGAAATGCATCGCCAGGCCGAGTTTGGGATTGCGGCCCATTGGCGCTACAAGGAATCGCGCACGGCATCCAAAGCGCACGCCCCCGCGAGGACCGACGTTGCCTTTGACAACAAGATCGCCTGGCTGCGCGAGCTGCTGGCATGGCGCGATGAGATCGCCGAAGGCGGATGGGCGGAGAAGACCAGGAAGGCATCGCTCGACGACACCATCTACGTCATCACGCCGCAGGGCAAGGTGATCGACCTGCCGGCGGGCGCGACGCCGGTGGATTTCGCCTACACGCTGCACACCGACCTCGGCCACCACTGCCGCGGCGCGAAGGTGGACGGGCAACTGGTGAAATTGGACCATCCTCTCGCGAGCGGCCAGCGCGTCGAAATCATCGCCGCGAAAACAGGTGGACCCTCGCGCGACTGGCTCAACCCGGCGCTCGGCTTCCTCAAGAGCCACCGGGCGCGCGGCAAGGTGCGGCAGTGGTTCAACGCGCAGCAGCTCGCCGCGACCGTGGCGCAGGGCCGCGCCAAGGTGGAGAAGGAGCAGCGGCGCGAGGGCGCGATGCAGGCCAACCTAGAGCAGCTGGCGCAGAAGCTCGGCTTTGCGAAGCCGGACGAATTGTTCGCCGCGGTGGCGCGCGACGAAGTGAACCTGCGTCAGTTGCAGGGCGCATTGCGCGAGCTCGCGGGTTTGGTTTCGGAGAACAGAACTGAAATACAGCCCAAAAAAGTAAGGTCAAAGTCCACCTCCGAGGGAGGCATCCTCGTGGTCGGCGTGGACCGGCTGATGACGCAGCTCGCCAAGTGCTGCAAGCCGGTGCCGCCCGACCCGGTGCGCGGTTTCGTCACGCGCGGCAAGGGCATCTCGGTGCACCGCGAGGATTGCGCGGGCCTAAAGCGCCTTGCCGAGCGCAGCCCGGAGCGCCTGATCGACGCGCAATGGGGCAAGCGCTCCGAGGGCACCTACCCGGTGGAGGTGCTGGTCACCGCGTCGGACCGCCAGGGCCTGCTGCGCGACATCGGCGAGGCGCTCGCGCGCGAGCGCATTAATGTCACCGCGGTGCGCACGCAAAGCCGCAGCGACCTCGCGCACATGCGCTTCAGCTTCGAGGTGGCGGACGTCGCGCACCTGCGGCGCGCGTTCGCGGCGGTGAAGGATGTTTCCGGCGTGATCCGGGTCGGCAGGGGATAGCCAGGTGCAGGAACTGCTCGGCAATCCGGCAATGCAATCGAGCGTGGTGCCGTTCCTCGCCGGCTTGCTGGTGGCGGGCGTGCTGTTTCCGCTTCGGCTGGGCGGGCTGGCGGCCGCGGCCGGCTTCTTCGCTACCGTCTACCTGGTGGGCGATTTCACGCTCGAGTCCCTCGACTCCAAGCGCAGGCTGGTGCTGGCGGTGCTGGCGGCGCCGGTGTTCGGCGTCATCGCCGACCTGGCGTTCAAGCCGACGCGCGCCAGCGGGCCGGTGCTGGGCGCGGTGTTCGCCGCGGCGGGCGGATGGGTTTTCCTCAACCTGCTCAAGCAGAAAACGGGCGCTGATCTCGCGTTGTACGCGGCCGGGCTCGCGGCCTTCGTGGTCTGGACAGTCTCATTCTGCGTTGCGCTGCACGCAGATCCATTGCGAGCGGGCGCCGCCGGCCTGGCTCTTGGCCTGGGCGCCGGCGTGGGCGCAGTGCTTGGCGCCTCCGCGCTCCTCGGCCAGTACGGCATGGGCCTCGGCGCAGGTTGCGGCGCGTTCCTGCTGCTGGCCATGATCCTCGGCCCGCGCGTGGCGCCGGGAACCACCCTCACGCTCACCGCCGGGGTGGCGGCAAGCCTGGTCGCGGTGGGCGCGGTACTGACCGGGCAACTGCCGTGGTACGCGCTGGCGGCACTGGCGCTGGTCCCGGTCGCCGTGCGGTTACCGCTGCCGAAGGGCGCGGCGTGGATCCAGGCCGTAGTCGCGGCGCTGTATGCGGCGGTGCCGGCCGTGGCAGCGTGGGTGCTAGCATGGCTGTCCAGCCGTGGATCGACCGGCTGATTTTTTCGAAGTAAAACCTGGAGAGGAAAGCATGATGAAGAAGATACTTGGCGCGCTTGCGCTCGCCCTGCCGCTTGCGGCCATGGCGAACCCCGAGAACTACACCGTGGACCCGACCCATAGCTTCGCCTATTTCGAGGTGGAGCACCTGGGGGTGTCGAACCAGCGCGGACGTTTCGACCGCACCAGCGGCAAGTTTGTCGTCGACCGCGTGGCCAAGTCTGGCAGCGTCGAGCTGAACATCGAAAGCGCATCGGTGTCCACCGGCGACAACGTCAAGGGCAGCCGGCCGCGCACGCTGGACGACCACCTGAAGACCGCGGATTTCTTCAACGTCGCCGAATTCGCCCGCGTAAGCTTCAAGTCCACCGGCGTCAAGTTCGCCGGCGACAACCCGTCGGAAATCGCCGGCAACCTCACGCTGATCGGCGTCACCAAGCCGGTCACGCTCAAGGTCGAGCGCTGGGCCTGCAGGGACAATCCGATGAGCAAGAAACCGATGTGCGGTGGCAACGTCACGGCCACCATCAAGCGCACCGATTTCGGCATGAAGTACGGTGTCCCGGCGATCGGCGACGAAATCCGGCTCTGGTTCTCGGTAGAGGCTTACAAGGACTAGCGCAAATCCCTGTAAAATCCGCTTCTTTTTTGCAGGCGCGTAGCTCAGCTGGTTAGAGCACCACCTTGACATGGTGGGGGTCGTTGGTTCGAGTCCAATCGCGCCTACCAACTTCTTGATAAACATAAAACTGCCCGA
>JANNXB010000089.1:0-5198 GCA_031409355.1 Betaproteobacteria bacterium
TCGCCCCAGATGGTGCGGATCATCGAGGGCCAGGGTCGCTTGATGACCAGGATTCCGCCCTTGCCCCTGCCCACGGAGTTGCCGGTTTCATCGACGATGTCGGTAATGATTCCAGGCAGCGGCAACGTGCAGGAGCCCGGCTTGGTCGGCGTTGCGCCCGGCAGCGGCGAGATGAGGTGGCCACCGGTCTCGGTCTGCCACCAGGTATCGACGATCGGGCAGCGCTCGTTGCCGACCACCGTGTGGTACCACATCCACGCTTCCGGATTGATCGGCTCGCCGACGCTGCCGAGGATGCGCAGGCTGGACAGGTCGTATTTCTTCGGCAGGTCGCCGCCCGCCTTGATCAGCGAACGAATCGCGGTCGGCGCGGTGTAGAAGACGTTAACCTTGTGGTCCTGGATCATTTTCCAGAAGCGGCCCGCGTCCGGATAGGTCGGCACGCCCTCGAACACCACCGCGGTGGTGCCCACCGCCAGCGGGCCGTAGGCGATGTAGGTGTGGCCGGTGACCCAGCCGACGTCAGCGGTGCACCAGAAGATGTCGGTGGGCTTGTTGTCGAACACCCACTTCATGGTCAGGCTCGCCCACAGCAGGTAGCCGGCGGTCGAATGCTGCACGCCCTTCGGCTTTCCGGTCGAACCCGAGGTGTAGAGGATGAACAGCGGATGCTCCGCGTCAACCCATTCCGGTTCGCAGGTATCGGCCTGCCCTTTCACCGCGTCTTCCCACCAGTGGTCGCGCCCGGCCGTCATCGGCACCGCGCTGCTGGAGCGCTTGTAGACAATGACGGTCTTCACCGTCTCGCAGCCGCCGAGCGCGAATGCCTCGTCGATCACCGGTTTGAGGGGAATTTCCTTGCCGCCGCGGAATTGCCCGTCCGCGGTAAGCACCGCGATCGCGCCGGTGTCGAGGATGCGCTCGTGGACGCTCTTCGCGGAGAAGCCGCCGAACACCACCGAATGGATGGCGCCGATGCGCGCGCAAGCCTGCATCGCGACCACAGCCTGGATCGACATCGGCATGTAAATGAGGACGCGGTCGCCCTTCTTGATGCCCTTGGCCTTTAGCGCGTTCGAGAACCTGCAGACGTCGTGGTAGAGCGCCTGGTAGCTGATCTTCGTGATCTTGCCGTCGTCGGCCTCGAAGATGATCGCGATCTTGTCCGGCTGCGTCTTTAGGTGCCGGTCGAGGCAGTTGTACGAGGCGTTGGTTTCGCCGTCGTAGAACCAGCGGAAGAACGGCGCCTTCGATTCATCCAGGGTCTTGGTGAAGGGCTTGTGCCAGAGCAGGTGCTCCCTGGCCAGCCGCGCCCAGTAGCCTTCGAAATCCTTCTCCGCCTCCGCACAGAGCTTGCGGTAGGCCTCCATCCCGGAAATATTTGCCTGCTTGACGAACGCCGCCGACGGCGGAAACACGCGGGTTTCAGACAGCACCGATTCGATCTGCGACGACATGGGGCTCCTCCTGCGAGTGCTATTTTGCTGCCGGCGTGCTTACGCGCCGCTTACGCCATACTTACCAGAGCAGCCCCGTGGAATCAACGCCCTTCGACAACCCGAGGCGCTGCAACATGGCTGTGCTAGATTTGCCCTCCCCCTCAAGATGGGCCTCCATGACCAAGACCGAACCACCCTCCGCCTCCTCGGAGACGCGTCCGATGCGCCCGATTCCGGCCGTGATCTTCGCCAGCCGCTGGCTGCAACTGCCCCTGTACCTTGGCTTGATCGTCGCCCAGGGCGTCTACGTCTGGCTGTTCTGGCAGGAACTCTACTACCTGCTGTCCGCGGCGCTGGGCAATGCGACCTCTCTCGGCCACGTCCTCGACGCAGTCTCGGTGGCGGGCGTCGAGCGCCCGACCAAGCTGAACGAGACCGTGATCATGCTGGTGGTGCTGGGACTGATCGACGTGGTGATGATCTCCAACCTGCTGATCATGGTCATCGTCGGCGGTTATGAAACTTTTGTCTCGCGCATGTACCTGGAGCGCCATCCCGATCAGCCGGAGTGGCTGTCGCACGTCAACGCTTCGGTGCTGAAAGTCAAACTGGCCACCGCGATCATCGGCATCTCTTCGATTCACCTGCTGAAGACCTTCATCAACGCCTCGGCCTACGACGAGAAGACACTGGTCGCGCAGACCGTGATCCACGTCACCTTTCTGTTTTCGGCGCTCGCGATCGCCTATACCGACCGCCTGATGCAACCCACCGAGCATGCCGCCCGTCGCCGGGACGGTCGCCAGCACAACGACTGAAGGGCCGCGGCCATGACCACCATCCTGCGCGAACACCTGGTGCAGAGCGTCGCCGACGCGCTGCAGTTCATCTCCTACTACCACCCGCGCGACTACATTCAGGCGCTGGGCCGCGCCTATGAGCGGGAGCAATCCCCGGCCGCCAAGGATGCGATCGCGCAGATCCTCACCAACTCGCGCATGTCCGCAGAGGGCCACCGCCCGATCTGCCAGGACACCGGCATCGTCAACGTGTTCCTGAAAATAGGAATGGGGGTGAAATTTGATTTTGATTCCCCCCTGGAAGACGTAGTCAATGAAGGCGTGCGCCGCGGGTACGCCAACAAGGACAACCCATTGCGCGCCTCGGTGCTCGACGAATCGGATTTCGGCCGCAGGAATACCAAGGACAACACGCCTGCCGTGATCAACGTGCAGTTGGTGGCCGGCGACAAGCTGGAAGTGGGCGTTGCCGCCAAGGGCGGCGGCTCGGAAGCGAAATCCAAATTCGTGATGCTCAATCCTTCCGATTCCATCGCCGACTGGGTGGTGAAGACCGTTCCCAGCATGGGCGCGGGCTGGTGTCCGCCGGGCATGCTCGGCATCGGCGTCGGCGGCACCGCGGAGAAGGCGATGCTGATGGCCAAGGAATCGCTCATGGAGCCGATCGACATGGCCGAGCTGAAGGCGCGCGGGCCAAGAAACAAGGTCGAGGAATTGCGCATCGAGCTCTACGACCGCGTCAACGCCCTTGGCATCGGCGCGCAGGGCCTGGGCGGCCTGTCCACGGTGCTGGATGTGAAGATCCTCACTTACCCGGCGCACGCCGCCAACCGTCCGGTGGCGATGATCCCGAACTGTGCGGCGACGCGCCACGTGCACTTCGTGCTCGACGGCTCAGGGCCGGCGGAATTCGAGGCGCCGTCACTTTCCGATTGGCCGAAAGTGACGTGGGTAGCGGATGCGAGCTCGACCAGGGTTGATTTGAACGCCTTGGACAAAAAAATCGTTGGCAGCTGGAAACCGGGCCAGCGTCTCCTGCTTTCTGGGAAGTTGCTGACTGGCCGTGATGCCGCTCACAAACGAATTCAGGACATGCTGGCAAAGGGCGAGAAGCTTCCCGTCGATTTCACCAACCGCGTCATCTATTACGTCGGCCCGGTGGACGCGGTGCGCGACGAAGTCATCGGCCCCGCGGGCCCGACCACCTCGACGCGCATGGACAAATTCACCGAGATGATGCTCACGCAGACGGGCCTCATCGGCATGGTCGGCAAAGCCGAGCGCGGCCCGATGGCGCTGGAAGCGATCAGGAAGCACAAGGCGGCCTACCTCATGGCCGTGGGCGGCGCCGCCTATCTCGTCGCCAAGGCGATCAAGAAGTCGCGCGTGCTCGCGTTCGAAGACCTCGGCATGGAAGCGATCCACGAGTTCGAGGTCAAGGACATGCCGGTGACGGTCGCGGTCGACGCCAACGGCATCTCGGTGCACAACACCGGCCCGGCCGAGTGGTCGAAGAAAATCGTCGAACTGAAGATTCCGGTCACCGCCGCCTGAACGCGGCCCGAGGGACCGAAGGGCCCTCCCCTTCGACCAACTGGGTCGCCGTCTGGGCGACATTCGCCGGCGGCGCGGCCTGCGGCGCTTTCATCGGCAAGGTACCCCCGGGCCTGCCGCTGCTGCGCGATGAGCTCGGCCTGACGCTGGTGGAATCGGGGTTCATCGCCACGACGCTCAACCTGCTCGGCGCCGTGGCGGGCCTGCTGATCGGGCTGCTCTGCGACCGGTTCGGCCACAAGCGCATGTGGCTGTTCGGTCTCGTGCTGATGGCCTCGGGTGGATTCCTCGGCGCGGCCGCGGACGGCTATGCCACGCTGTTGTTCTCGCGCTTCCTCGAGGGTGCCGGCTTCATCCTGTTTACCGTCACGGGAGCAGCGCTGGTCAGCGCTTCGGTCGCCGACCTGCGGGACCGGAACCGCGCCATGGGCCTGTGGACCGCCTACATGCCGTCGGGCGCGGCGCTGGCCATGCTGCTCGCTCCGGCGGCGATTGCCGCGGTGGGCTGGCGCGGCTACTGGGTCGCCCTCTCGATCGCGGCGCTGGGCTGCGCCGTCCTGGTCTGGCGCCACGTCCCCGCCAGGCCGCCGGCCGGAATCGGCGGGCTGCGCCTCATCGCGGAGTCGCTCGCGCGCCCCGGCGCGTGGACCCTCGCCTGCATCTTCGCGCTCTACGTCGCGCAATGGACTTCCGTCATGATCTGGTTGCCCACGGTGGTGATGGACGAGCGCGGCGGATCGCCGGCGAGCGCCGCGTTGCTCGGCGCGCTGATGGTGCTCGCGAACGTTCCCGGCAATCTCGCCGGCGGCTGGCTGCTGTCGCGCGGCGTGCGCCGCTCCACGCTGGTGGTGGGCGCCAGCGTGATCGCCGCGGCATGCTCCACGGGCATGCTGGGCGGCTGGCTTCCAGACGGAGCGCGCTTCGCGCTCGTGCTCGTGTTCTCCTGTTGCGCCGGCGTGATCCCGGCATGCGTGTTCTCCGGCGTGCCGGTGCACGCGCGCACCCCCGGCCACATCGCCACCACCAACGGCCTGGTCATGCAGACCGCGCAGTTCGGCCAGTCCGCCGCCCCGATCCTGTTCGCCTGGCTCGCCTCGCGCGCCGGCGACTGGGGCGTGACGCTCTGGGGCATGCTCGCCTTCGCCGCGCTGACGGCCTGCCTTGGCGTCGTCATCGGGCGCATTGAAGGACGCATGAGATGAGGCAGGATCGCGGTCTAAAATAGCGCCTCGGAGGCTCCCATGCGACAAATTTTCATCTGTGAAGTCGGCCCGCGCGACGGGCTCCAGAACGCCCACCACCTGATGCCGACAGAGGCGAAGAAGGCCTGGATCGCCGCAATGGCGGCGGCAGGCATCGCGGAAATCGAAGTCGGCTCCTTCGTGCCGCCCAAGCTGATTCCCGC
>JANNXB010000090.1:0-2934 GCA_031409355.1 Betaproteobacteria bacterium
GAGGTGAGCGTCGACATGGGGCCGCCAACTGTTGAGGTTATGGACGAAAAGCTTGTTCTTGACGGCCTCACCCTGAGCCTTTCAGTTCTTTCCATGGGTAACCCGCATGCCGTGCAGTTCGTGCTGGACGTGGCGCGGGCGTCGGTGACGACACAGGGGCCGCTCCTCGAGCACCACCCGCGCTTCCCGAACCGGGTGAACGCAGGCTACGCGCAGGTGCGCGACCGGCACTGCATCGCGCTTCGGGTCTGGGAACGCGGCGCCGGGGAGACGCTGGCCTGCGGCACAGGCGCCTGCGCCGCGGTGGTCGCCGGCATCCTGAGCGGCCTGCTGGATTCCCCCGTAACCGTCGAAACGCGAGGCGGCACGTTGACCGTGTCTTGGGCGGGCGGCGACAATGCGGTCTGGATGAAGGGCCCTGCTGGAAGCGTATTCGAAGGCACGATAGAAATCTAAGAGGCCACATGGACGCAAAAGACGTCGCGCAGTTCCTCAAGACCAATCCGCAATTCTTTGACCAGAATCCGCAGCTGCTCGAATCCATCTACGTGCCGCATCCGCACGGCGGGCGGGCGATCCCGCTCACCGAGCGCCAGATCGTGTCGCTGCGCGAGAAGGTGAAGCTGCTTGAGTCCAAGCTGGGCGAGTTCGTCCGCTTCGGCGAAGACAACGACGCGATCGGCGAGAAGGTGCACCGCCTTTCGCTCGCGCTGCTGGGCGCGAAGGATGTGCCGGCCGCGACGCAGGCGCTTTGCTTTCACCTGCGCGAGGATTTTTCGGTGCCCCACGTGGCGCTCAAGATCTGGGTCGAGGAGGAAGTGCCGGCGGAACTCCGCGACAAGGCCGAGACCATGGGCGCGCCGCAGTGCGGCCCGGCGCCGGGCAATCCCTTCCTGCCCTGGTTCGGCGAGGCGCAGGAACACATCCGCTCGATGGCGCTGGTGCCGCTGGGACAGACGCGCACCATGGGCATGCTGGCCCTCGGCAGCGAAGACCCGCAACGCTTTTTCGCAGAGATGGGGACGCTATACCTGCGCCGCATCGGCGAACTTACGGCGGGCGCGTTAGCCGCCGCAAAGTGAGTGATTCCAGCCTGGGGAAGGCCTGGCTCGAGACACTCGAGCACCAGAGACGCCTTTCCCCGCATACGCTGGCGAATTATTCCCGGGCGCTTGACCTGCTTTTCAGGCTGAAGGAAAAAACGGCGCTGCGTGACCTTGAAGCGGCGCACATCCGCCGCTTCGTCGCCCGCCTGCATGCCTCGGGGCTTTCCGGCCGGACGCTCGCGCTGACGCTCTCGGCCTGGCGGGGCCTGTACCACTGGCTCGCGCGCCACAAGGATTTTCCCGCCAACCCGGTGCAGGGCGTGCGCGCGCCGAAATCACCGCGCCACCTGCCCAAGGCGCTTTCCGTTGAACAGGCGCAGCAATTGCTCGATGGGCCATCCGTGGACACGCCCGAAGCACTGCGCGACAGGGCCATGTTCGAATTGCTCTATTCCTCCGGCTTGCGCCTCTCGGAACTCATATCCCTGAATGCGGCGGATGGAGGGCTGGATCTCAGGCAGGGCGAACTGACCGTGACAGGCAAAGGAAGCAAGACCCGCACGGTGCCGGTGGGTGCGCGGGCATGCGAAGCGGCGCGCGCCTGGCTCAAGGCGCGCGCGCTGCTCGCCGCGCCGCAGGAACGCGCGCTCTTCGTCGGCGCGCGCGGCCGGCGCATCGCCGCCGGCACCGTGCAGACGCGCTTGCGCGCCTGGGCCAGGCGCCAGGGCCTCGGCGCTTCGGTGCACCCGCACATGCTGCGCCACTCCTTCGCCAGCCACGTGCTGCAGTCTTCGCAGGACCTGCGCGCGGTGCAGGAGATGCTCGGCCACGCCAGCATCTCCTCCACCCAGATCTACACCCACCTCGATTTCCAGGCGCTGGCCAAGGTCTACGACGCCGCGCATCCGCGGGCGCGCAAAAAATGAAGTCGCTGCACTTGAGGGCGGGCCGGGAGAAGTCGGTGAAGCGCCGCCACCCGTGGATTTTTTCGGGCGCCATCGAGCGCGTGGACGGCGAACCGGCGAACGGCGAAAGCGTGCTCGTCAAGGACGCCGGCGGCCAGCCGCTCGCCGTCGCGGCCTGGAGTCCGCTGTCGCAGATCCGGGCCAGGATCTGGAGCTTTGACAGCTCGGTCCGTGTCGACGAGGATTTTTTCCGGACCAGGATGCGCCAGGCAGTCGCGCTGCGCGCTTCCCTTCCCGCCTTCCACCACAGCAATGCGCTGCGGCTGGTGCACGGCGAGTCGGATGGACTGCCGGGCCTTATCGTCGACCGCTACGCGGACGTGCTGGTGGCGCAGTTCCTCTCGGCCGGCGCCGAGCAATGGCGCGAAGCGATCCTGGACGCGCTTGCCGCGGAAACCGGTTGTGAAGCGATCTTCGAGCGCTCGGACGCGGAGGTACGGGTACTGGAAGGATTGCAGGCGAGAGTCGGCTTCGCACGCGGCAATCGCGAAGCCAGGCGCTGTCCGATCGTCGAGCACGGACTGCATTTCCGGGTGGACGTGGAAGCCGGACAGAAGACGGGTTTTTTCCTCGACCAGCGGGAAAACCGGCAGCGGATACGGGCGCTGGCGCAGGGACGCGAGGTACTGGACGCCTTCTGCTACACGGGAGGATTTTCGCTCGCCGCGCTGGCCGGCGGCGCGCGGCACGTCACCGCGGTGGAGAGTTCCGCGCCCGCGTTGGAGGTTGCCAAAGAAAATGTGCATGCAAATTCAATGGATTCATCAAGAGTTTCATTTGAGCAAGCCGACGTTTTTGCCTATCAGCGCCTGCTGCGCGACCGCGGCAGCAGCTTCGGCCTGGTGATCCTCGATCCGCCGAAATTCGCGCCTACCGCGGCGCAGGTGAAGAACGCGGCGCGCGCCTACAAGGACATCAACCTG
>JANNXB010000091.1:0-8816 GCA_031409355.1 Betaproteobacteria bacterium
GCGGCGGGCGCCCTCGAGATACCGATCGGCACCGTGATGTCGCGCCTGGCGCGGGCCCGGGAAAAGCTGCGCGCCATGCTCTCCGGATTGCCGCCGGGCGGCGGTACTCAATTGAAGATCGTGAAGTGACGGATGGATAACACGCCACAGGACGAAGCGGAGTTGAAAGCGCTGTCGCAGGCACTGCACCAGCTCTACGATCCGGTGCTCGATGAGCCGGTGCCGGCGCGCATTGCCGCCCGCGCTCATGCGCGGCCGCGGCGCGGGCGCGCGGCCGCGATCGCCGCGGGCTGGGTGATGGTCGGACTGTGCGTCGGCACGTTCGCCGGATGGCAGTTGCGCGCTTCGCGCCCCGCGATCGTCGTGCAGCCCGAGGTGCCCGGCTTCGTCAAGCGCGCCGCTATCGCACATGCCACTTACTCGCCCGAAGTGCGCCACCCCGTGGAGGTGGGCGCCGACCAGGAGCAGCACCTGGTGGCTTGGCTCTCCAAGCGTCTTGGCGCGCCAGTGCGCGCACCCAAGCTCGATGCAATCGGCTACAGCCTGGTCGGGGGGAGGCTGCTGCCGGGTGACAACGGTCCGGTGGCGCATTTCATGTACCAGACGGAGAAGGGGCGGCGCATCACGTTGTATGTGCGGACCGAAGCCACCGAGAACCGCGAGACCGCGTTCCGTTACGCCTCCGAGGGAAACGTGAACGTGTTCTACTGGATCGACCGCAAGCTCGGCTATGCGCTTTCCTCGGCGGACCTGGGAAGAGAAGACCTGATCAAAGTCGCCAACGCGGTCTACCAGCAGCTGAATCCCTGATTTTGCCGCGGGGACTCAGGTGCGCGCAGCAGGTCGAATCAGGTAGCCGCCGGATTTCTCGTCGCGCTCGAGCGTGATGAGCTTCTTCTTTTCGGCTTCTTCGAGCAGGTCGGAAAACGCCTTGAAGCCGTAATAGGATTCGTTGAAGCCCGGATTGCGGCGCTTTAGCGCCTGCTTGATCATCGAGCCCCAGATGCGCTCGCCTTCGCCACGTTCGGCGATCAGCGCTTGCAGCGTTTCAATGACCAGGTCGAAGGCTTCCTGCTGCTTGTCGCCGCCGGCCGCTGCGGGCGCGGATTCCTTGCGCTTCTTCGCTGCCCGGCGCTTGCTGTCTTCTTCCCGCACCAGGTCGTCGTAGAAGATAAATTCGTCGCAGTTGGCGATCAGCAGGTCGGAAGTCGAATTCTTGACTCCTACCCCGATCACCACTTTGGCGTTCTCGCGCAGCTTGGATACCAGCGGCGAGAAGTCCGAATCGCCGCTGATGATGACGAAGGTGTCGACGTGGCCTTTGGTGTAGCAAAGGTCGAGCGCGTCCACCACCATGCGGATATCGGCCGAATTCTTGCCCGACTGGCGCACGTGCGGGATCTCGATCAGCTCGAACGACGCGCCGTGCATGCCGACCTTGAATTCCTTGTAGCGCTGCCAGTCGCAGTAGGCCTTCTTGACGACGATCGAACCCTTCAGCAGCAGGCGCTCGAGCACCCGGTTAATGTCGAATTTGTCGTACTTCGCGTCCTGCACGCCGAGGGCGACGTTCTCGAAGTCGCAGAACAGCGCCATATTTCGCGTTTCGGGGGCAGCGGCCATGTTTCGATTCTCCTGCTTCTTGCGGAAAGTCCGGCGATGCTAGCATTCAACGGATGAACGGAGCCGAAAGCCTTGCCCGCACGCTGGTTGCCTGCGGCGTCGACACCTGCTTTGCCAATCCCGGCACTTCCGAGATGCATTTCGTTTCGGCGCTGGACCGCGTCGCGGGTTTGCGCTGCGTGCTCGGGCTCGCTGAAACTGTGGTTGCGGGCTGCGCGGATGGTTACGCGCGCATGGCGGGAAAGCCGGCGGCGACGCTGTTTCACTGCGGTCCGGGTCTTGGCAACGCGATCGCCAACCTGCACAACGCCAAGCGCGCCCATACGCCGATCGTCAACATCGTCGGCGATCACGCGACCTATCACCGCCAGTACGACGCACCGCTCGCGGCGGACACCGAGAGCCTCGCGCGCGCGGTCTCGACCTGGGTGCGCACCAGCGCTGACTCGAAGAGCGTCGGCGCGGACGCGGCCGCCGCGGTGCAGGCGGCACGCACGCCGCCGGGCGGAACCGCCACCCTGATTTTGCCTGCGGACTGCGCCTGGAACGAGGGCGGGGAGCCCGGCAAGCCGCTGTCACCCGCGCCGCGCGCGGCTGTGGCGCGGGAAACGATCAGGGACATCGCCAAGGCGCTTCGCTCAGGCCAGCCCTCGATGCTGGTCCTGTCCGGGGCCGCGCTCGGGGAGGCGGGTTTGCTCGCGGCGAACCGCGTTGCGCACGCGAGCGGCGCGCAATTGCGCACGCCGACACAGATTCCGCACATGGCGCGCGGCCGCGGACGCGTCCCGGTCGATCGCATTCCGTACGTGGTCGACGCGGCACTGAAGGTGCTCGCCGGCACGAAGCATCTCGTGCTTGCCGGTGCGAAGGCGCCGGTCGGTTTCTTCGCCTATCCAGGCAAGCCGTCCACGCTCTGGCCCGAAGACTGCGCGGTGCACCAGCTGGCGGCAGTGGGTGAGGACATCGTGGGCGCGCTGGAAGCACTCGCCGACGAACTTGGCGCGCCGCAAAAGGCGCCGGTACGCGACGATGTGGCGAAACCGGAATTGCACGGGGGGCCGTTCAAGCCCGAAGCCTTCGGCCTTACGCTCGCCGCTCTGCTGCCGGAGAACGCCATCGTGGCCGAAGACGCAGTGACCTCGGGGCGCGCCTTGTTCCCGCTCACCTGGGGCGCCGCACCGCACGACTGGATCCAGATCACGGGCGGCGCGATCGGGCATGCGTTTCCCGCGGCCACCGGCGCCGCGGTCGCATGTCCCGGACGTAAAGTCGTTTGCCTGCAGGCGGATGGCGCCGGCATGTACTCACTGCAGTCGCTCTGGACCCAGGCGCGCGAGAAGCTGGACATCATCAACGTGGTGTTCGCCAACCGGCGCTACGCGATCCTGCAGGGAGAGCTGGCGGCAGTCGGCGCGCAGCCCGGGCCGGCGTCGAGGGAGTTGTTCGACCTGTCACGTCCGGAAATCCGCTGGACCAAGCTGGCCGAAGGCATGGGGGTAGAGGCGACGCGAGTGGAAACGCTGGAAGGTTTTACCGACGCCTTTACTTCGGCCCGCGGGCGGCGCGGGCCGTTCCTGATCGAGTTCTCGATCTAGTCGCCGTCGCGCCGTGGCGCGCTCGGATTGTCGGTGAGTGCGCCGCCACTGGCGCCCTTTGCGGTCCCGCGGCTTACGCGCCGGTTCTCGACCAGGGAATAGGCCGCCGGTACGACCACCAGTGTGAGCAGGGTCGAGGTGATCATCCCGCCGATGACCGCCACCGCGAGCGGCGCGTTGGTTTCGGCGCCGGCACCCAGTCCGAGCGCGGCGGGGAACAGCGCCAGCACGATGGTGAGCGAGGTCATCAGCACCGGGCGCATGCGGATCGGGCAGGCGTCCAGCAGCGCGCCGTCCACGCCCATCCCCTGCTCGCGGCGCTGGTTGGTGAGGTCCACCAGCAGGATGGAGTTCTTCGCCACCAGGCCGATCAGCAGGATCAGGCCGATCATCGAGTAGATGTTGAGGGTGTGCAGCGGGATGCGCAGCCCGAGCGACTGCCCCAGCTGCGACAGCGGCACGAACAGCCACAGCGCGAACACGCCGCCGATGATCGCCAGCGGCACCGCGAGCATGATGTAGAACGGCTGCAGGAACGAGTTGAACTGGCTCGCCAGCACCATGAACAGCAGCACCAGCGCGAGGCCGAAGGTGAAAGCGATGGACTCGCGCGTCTTCTCCAGCTGCTCGGCTTCGCCGATGAACACCACCTGATAGCCGAGCGGCAGCTGGCGGCCCGCCTCCTTCACCTTTTCGATCGCCGCCGCCAGCGGGATTGCAGGCGACGAATAGAAGGTCGCCGAGTACTGCAGGTCGAAGCGCGCCACCACCGCCGGCCCGACGCGTTCCTTGAACGAGGCCACCGTGTCCAGCCGCACCAGCTGGCCTTGGCGGTTGCGCAGGTAGATCTTGGACAGGTCGGCCTGGCCGTTGAACTCACCGTCCTTTGCCTTGACGCGGATGTCGTAGCGCTCGCCGTCGCCAGGCTGGTCGTTGTATTTGGCGATGTCCACCCCGCCGGTGAGCATGCCGATGGCGAGTGCAAGGTCCTGCGAGTTGAGGCCGACTGAGGAGGTGCGCGTGCGGTCGGGCTCCAGCACCAGCTGCGGCAGGTCGAGCTGCAGGTCAGTGTCCATGCGGCCGATCTGGGGATCAAGCTGCAGCGTGCGCTGCAGCTCGGTGGCGATGCGGCCCATCTCCTGCAGGTTGGGGCCCTTGACCACGAACTGCAGCGGCTCGGAGCGCTGGCCCTGGACGATGCCGAATGCGCGCGGGAACGCGCGCGCGCCGGTGATCTGGGACAGGTCGCGGCGCAGCAGCTGGATCACTTCCTGCTGGCTGAGGCCGCCGTCCTTGCGCCGCTCCGATTTCGGTCGCATGCGGCCGACCAGCGTGGCCTGGTTGACCTGGCCCGCCGAGCCCAGGCCGATGACGCCGAACTCGGTGACCACGTCCGGGTAGCGCTCGACGACGGCCTCGACCTCGCGCAGCTTGCTCTCGGTGTACAGGATGGAGGAACCGAGCGGAGCGCGGATCGCGATCAGGAAGCGGCCTTCGTCGGCCTGCGGGGCGAGTTCGGTCGGCAGCATGCGGAACAGCGGCACCGCCGCGGCGCTGATCAGCGCCGCGCCCAGCAGCACCGTCCAGCGGTGCGCCAGGGACCAGCCCAGCACGCGCTTGTAGAACGACTCCAGCCGCTGGAAGGCGTGCTCCAGCGCCCAGTACACGCGCCCGTGCTGCTTCTCCACGTGCATGTAGCGCGAGCACAGCATCGGCGTCAGCGACAGCGAGACGAACAGCGACACCATGACGCCGAAGGTCACCACCACCGCGAACGAGCGCAGGAACTGCCCGGTGATGCCGGAGAGGAAGATCACCGGGGCGAAGATCGCGATCAGCGAGAACGAGGCGGCGATGACCGCGAAGGTGACTTCGCGACTGCCCTCGACCGCGGCCCGGGTGGTGTCCTGCACCAGATGCTCGCGGTGGCGGTAGATGTTCTCCAGCACCACGATGGCGTCGTCCACCACCACGCCCACCAGCAGCAGCAGCGCCAGCAGCGTGACCGAATTGAAGGTGTAGCCGAAGAAATACATCACCGCGATGGCGCCGAACAGGGAAACCGGAATCGCGGTGGCGACGATGACCGTGGCGCGGAAGCTTTTCAGGAACAGCCACACGATCAGCGCGGCGAGCAGGGTGCCCTCGATCAGATGGCCCTTGAGGGACTCGACCATCTCGCCGATGAAGATGGCGTCGTTCTGCACGTAGTGCAGCTCCAGCCCCGGCGGCAGCTGCGGGCGGATCTCGGTCTCGATCCGTTCGCGCACCTTGCGGATGATCTCGACGGTGTTGGTGTTGGGCACCTTGACCACGCCCACGCCCACCGTCGGCTTGCCGTTGAAGCGCGCCAGCTGACGGAAGTCGGACAGGCCGTCCTCGATCTCGGCGATGTCCCGGATCCGCACCGGCGCGCCGTCGCGAAAGGCGATGACCATCTTCTCCAGGTCGTCCAGGCGGTGGAACTCCAGGTCGAGCTTTAGCAGGTGCTCGGTGGTGTGGCCGGTGAGGAAGCCGCCGGCGACCTGCAGGTGCTCGTTGGCGAAGGCGGCGCTGACGTCCTGCGCCGCGATTCCGTAGGCCGCCATTCGGGCCGGCAGCAGGTTGACGCGGATGGTGCGGTCGCGCCGGCCGCCGATACGGATCTCGCCGACGCCGTCGATGGTCTCCAGCCGCTTCTTGATGATGTTGATGGCGTACTGGTTGAGCTGCTGCTGCGTGCGGTCGCCCTGCAGCGCGGTCCAGAAAATGGGCTGGGTATTGGTCTCGACCTTGGCCACCACCGGCGGGTCGGCGTCCTTTGGCATGCGCCGCAGCACCTGGTTGACTTTGGCCTGCACCTCGTTGAAGGCGACGTCGATGCGCTTGTCGAGGTTGAAGGTGATGGTGACGATCGACACCCCGGGCGAGGAGGTGGACTGGATGTGCTCGATCCCGGGCACGCTGTTGACCGCGGTCTCCACCAGGTTGGTGATCGAGGCGTCGATGACATCCGGGTTGGCGCCGCGCTGGGCGGTGGTGACCGAGACCACCGGGAACTCGATGTACGGCAGCTTGTCGACGCCGATGCGGGTGTAGGCGATCAGCCCGAACAGGATCAGCACCGCGTTCACCATGAACGCGAACACGTGGCGCTTGATCGAGAGCTCGGGCAGCGTCATCTCAGCCTTTTTTCTTCTTCTCGCCTGCCTTGCCATCGGGTCTGGGCTTGGGCAGCGTCACGGTCGCGTTGTTGGTCAGGAACCCGGCCCCGTCCACCGCGACTCGCTCGCCCGGCTGGAGGCCCTTGACGACCTCGTAGTAGCCGTCCTGCCGCACCCCGGTCTCGACCGGACGCTGCTGGGCAATCAGCTTGCCGTCCTGCTCGGCCAGCACGTAGACCACCTTGCCCGCCGGGCGCAGCACCACGCTTTGCTCGGGCACCGTGAGCGCCTTCTCGCGCACCGCGAGCACGATGCGCCCGTTGACGCTGCCGCCGCCGCGGAAGGAACCGTCGTTGTCGAACTTGACGATGGCATCCAGGGCGCGGTTCTGCGCACCGACGGTGGGGCGGATCTCGTCGATCTTCGCCTCGATGGACTTCTCCGGCGCCGAGGGAACCGACAGGCGAACCTTCAGGCCCGGGCGGATGCTCTGGCCGGAGGCCTCGGGCAGCGGCAGGTGCGCGTGCAGGCGACCGGTACCGACCAGCTTGAACAGGGGATCGCCGACCTTGACGTAGTCGCCGGCGGCGACAATCTGCACCTCGACCTCTCCGTCGATCGGTGCCAGCACCCGCGTCTTGCCCATGCTGCGGCGAGTCTGCTCGGCGCGCGCCCCTGCCCCGATGATGCTCTCGCGCAGGGCATTGCGTTGCGCCACGGCGTCGTCAGCCGCGTTCTGGGAAATGAAACCCTGCGACACCAGCTTCTGCTGTCGCTCTGCGAGGCGCTCGGCCTGGGCCAGCAACGACTGCAAGCGCGCGATCTCGGCACCATCGGCGCGCGACTGGATCTCGAAATCCTGGGCGTCGATTTCGGCCAGCAGTTCGCCCCGGGCGACCTTTTTGCCGGTGAAGGCGAGCACGCGCACCACGCGCCCGGCGACTTCGGCGCCCAGGCTGGGATCGACCACGTTCTCCAGCGACCCGACCACGTTCTCGACGACCTCCAGGTCGCGCGCCTGCACCACGATCGCGCTTACCAGTGAAGGCGTCGGGCCCGACGCTTTTTTCGCGGAATCGGCGTCGCCGCCGCAACCCGCGGCGAGTGCGGCAACGACCGCGGCCAGCGCGGCGATGCACGCTCTGGCTCTCATTTCCAAGTCGGCACCTGCTCCCCCCCAAATAGCTCCGCTACGGTTTCACGCCGGCGCACCAGGTGCGCCTCGGACCCCGAGACCATGACCTCGGCTGCGCGCGGCCGGGTGTTGTAGTTCGAGCTCATGGCCATGGCGTAGGCCCCAGCCGACATGATCGCAAGAAAATCGCCCTGCCGTAAGGCAAGCGAGCGGTCCTTTGCGAGCCAGTCGGCGCTCTCGCAGACCGGCCCCACGATATCGTAAACACTGCCCGCCGCCCTTGATTCCATTTCCCGCACCGGTAGCGCGTCGTGCCATGCGTCATAGAGCGCCGGACGGATCAGATCGTTCATTGCCGCGTCCACCACGGCGAAATTCTTCGCCTCGCCCGGCTTGACGTACTCCACCCTGGTCAGCAGCACGCCCGCGTTGCCCACGATCGAGCGCCCCGGGTCGAACAGGACCTTCTCCTTGCGCGCCCCGAGCGCATCGAGCGCGCCGTGCACGAAGGCTGCGATCGGCGCCGTGGCCTCGTCGCGATAGCGGATGCCCATGCCGCCGCCAAGGTCGATGTGATCGAGTGCGATCCCCGCCTGCTCGAGCCGCCCTGCGAGGGCGACGATGCGTTGCGTCGCGGCAACGAAGGGCGCGCTGTCGGTCATCAGCGAGCCGATGTGGCAGCCGACGCCGGTGATCCGGATCCCGGGCAGGCGCGCGGCCTCGCGGTACAGGCGCTCCGCCTCCGCATATGGAATGCCGAACTTGTTCTGCTTCAGTCCGGTGGAAATATAGGGGTGCGTTTTGGCGTCCACGTCGGGGTTGACGCGAAAGGCGACCGGTGCGCGCGTGCCCATGGCAACCGCGATGCCGTTCACGCGCGCGAGTTCCTGCTCCGATTCCAGGTTGATTGAGAGCACGCCGGCCCGCAGCGCGCGCCGGATCTCGTCCTCGGTCTTGCCGATGCCGGAGAACACCACCTTCGCCGGATCGCCGCCGGCGGCGAGCACACGCGCCAACTCGCCGCCGGAGACGATGTCGAAACCGGCGCCCAGCTTCGCCATCACCGACAGCACCGCGAGGTTGGAGTTGGCCTTCACCGAGTAGCATACGAGCGATGGCCGGCCTGAAAGCTCGTCGGTGAACTCGCGGTACGCGCCTTCAATCGCGGCGCGCGAATACACGTAGCAGGGCGTGCCGAACCGGCGCGCGATCTCCTCGAGCGATACCTGTTCGGCGCAGAGTGCGCCGGCGCGATAGGCGAAAGCCATCGGGGCCTACTTCTTGGCGCCGCCGGCGCTCTCGTCCTCGCGAGCGTCCTTG
>JANNXB010000092.1:0-6927 GCA_031409355.1 Betaproteobacteria bacterium
CCGCCCGAGAGCCGTCACGGCCTGCAGCACCGCCACGCGCGACTGGCCGAGGACCATGCCTTTCCAGAGATCCGTTTCGGTGTAGAACGCGTCCCGGATCGCCCGATCGATGCCCGCGCGCAGCGCGGCGGGCGCATCGGAGTGGATCTCGAGCCAATGCGCGCCGCGCAAGGCATGCAGCACCGCGTCGAACGGCACCGTGCCGTACTCGAGCCCCATGCAGGCGATCTCGGCACCGACGCACTCCTCATAGACGCAAAGCGCTGCCGATCCCTTTACTTCGGCAGACGCCGAGCCGCCGTCGTAGTACGACATCACGTCGGCGCCATACCAGGCGCGCGTACGCGCGAGGTCTGAAGCGTCGTTGCGGCCGGCGAAGATCTTCTCGCCGTGCCCGTTCGGGCCGAGGCCCGTGTGGATGTCGATCCAGCCAATGCGGCGCCTGCCGGCGCCATGGCGCTTCACCAGCGCGCGCAGCGTGCGGTTGCTCCACGACGGCGCGGTGCCCGAGAAAAACAGGCCGTCAGGCCGGCTGTCCTGGCCGACGGTCACCGCCGCCTGAAACGCCTGGTGTCCCAGACCCTGGTATTTCGCGAGCAGCGCGGCACGATTCGCCTCGGTCGGCGGCCATTCCGCGGGCAGCAGCAGATCGTGCAGTTCCTCATAGCCGGCGTTGCGGGACCGAGGCCGGGAGAATTCGAGGAAGTTGCGATTCATGTCGATGTTGTCTTCGTTCGCGCGCCGCAGGAACGAGAAGCCCCAGGGATTGACGGCATGCACGAGCAGGACGGCGAGCTTCGCCGCATCGATCCGCTTCAGCAGTTCGTCGTCGCCCAGCAGCGAGCGCTGGCAGCCGGAGCCGCAGAAGCCTTCCACGCCGTGCGTGCCGGAGGTGACGACCAGCAGGGATTGCGCATCCGCGGGTCCGAACAGGACCGAATCCATTGCGAGGTCCTCGCCCTGCACGCCCTTGCGCGGATGCAACGCGCTCTCCACCCTGAGGCCCCGTGCGGCTGCAGCGGCGAGGAATCCCCCACGCGCCTCCGCGTAGTCCTGCGCAAATACCCCTGCCACGTCAGCCGAGTGTCGGCATGTTCAGGCCGGCCGACGGAGTGTCCTGATGCGGCCAGCGAGTCGTGATCACCTTGGTGCGCGTATAGAACTTGACGCCTTCCATGCCGTGCACGTGCAGGTCGCCGAAGAGGGAATTCTTCCAACCGCCGAAGGAATAGAACGCCACCGGCACCGGGATCGGCACGTTGACGCCGACCATGCCGACCTGCACCTCGTTCTCGAAGCGCCGCGCCGCGCCGCCGGACTCGGTGAAGATCGCCGTGCCGTTGGCGTACGGGCTGGAATTGACGAGCTCGATGGCCTTGTCCAGGCTGTCGACGCGCAGCACCACCAGCACCGGGCCGAAGATCTCGTTCTTGTAGACCTCCATGTCGCGCGTCACGTCGTCGAACAGCGTGGCGCCAAGGAAGAAGCCTTCCTTGATGCCGGAATCGCGGCCATCCAGCACGACCTTTGCTTTTTCGGAAATTCCTTTATTCACAAAACCGAGAACCTTGTCGCGGTGCTCTCCGGTGATAAGAGGTCCCATGTCCATGCCCTCGCGATCTCCCGGTCCGATCTTGATCGCTTGCGCTTTCTTCTTCAAAAGAGCAATCAGGGGATCAGCAGAGCTCCCAACCGCAACAACTGCCGAGATCGCCATGCAGCGCTCGCCCGCGGAGCCGTAGGCGGCGCCGATCAGCGCGTCGGCGGTGAATTCCAGGTCCGCGTCGGGCAGCACCACGGCGTGGTTCTTCGCGCCGCCCAGGGCCTGCACGCGCTTGCCGTTCTTCGCGCAGGTTTCGTAGATGTACCGGGCTATGGGTGTTGACCCTACAAAGGAAATTGCACTTACAAGAGGGTGATGCAACAGTGCGTCAACGGCAGCCTTGTCGCCGTGCACGACGTTGAACACGCCGTCGGGCAACCCGGCCTCCTTGAACAGTTCGGCCATGCGGATCGAGGCCGACGGCACTTTTTCCGAGGGCTTGAGGATGAAGGTGTTGCCGCAGGCGATCGCCATCGGGAACATCCACAGCGGCACCATCGCCGGGAAATTGAACGGCGTGATGCCCGCGCACACGCCGACCGGCTGGCGCACGGTGTGCGTATCGACCGCCGTGCCGACGTTTTCCGAGTATTCGCCTTTCAGGAGCTGCGGGATGCCGCAGGCGAATTCCACCACCTCGATGCCGCGCTGCACGGAGCCCATCGCGTCGGGGAGCGTCTTGCCGTGCTCCTGGGTGATGAGCGCTGCAATTTCACTTTGGTGTTTTTGAAGTAAAACCAGAAAACGCTGCATCACCCGCGCTCGCCGCAGGATCGATGCATCGCGCCATTCGGGATAAGCGGCGGCGGCGGCTTTCACGGCCGCATCTATCTCCGCCTCGCCGCAAAGCGGCACGCGCCTGGTCACCTGCCCGGTCGCGGGGTTGTACACCTCACCCATGCGGCCCTGCGGGATCACGGCCTTGCCGTTGATCCAGACGGGGACGGTGGCGAGCTGCGTTTTCGTATCGAATTCTGCGGGCTTGTTCATGTGTGGACTCCGGCGCGAGGCTTGGCATTTTACGCTCGCGAATAGAATACAAACACGCATTTCAACTCAAAAGGAACACACATGGGCGACCAACTGCAGGCCCTGGACCAGGTCAAGGCCACCGCCATCGACCTTGGAATGAAGTTCGGACCCAAGTTGCTGGTTGCGGTCCTGATTCTCGTCGCCGGATACGTGATCGCCCGCTGGGCGGGCCGCGTCAGCGTCAAGCTGCTGGAGCGCTTCCACCTCGAACCGCCCATCCGCATGCTGGTCGAACGCGGCGTACATGTTGTCGTGCTGGGCCTGTTCGCCATCATGGCGCTGCAGAACCTCGGCGTGGAGCTGTTGCCGCTGATCGCCGGCCTGGGCGTCGCGGGGGCCGGCATCGCGCTCGCGATGCAGGGCGTGCTGGGCAACGTGGTCGCGGGCCTGACCATCATCTTCACACGCCCGTTCCGCGTCGGCGACTATATCTCGATCGCGAAAGAGGAAGGCGAGGTGCTCGACATCAGCCTGTTCAGCACCGTGCTCGGGCATCCGGACCTGTCGCGCGTGGTGATCCCGAACCGCAAGATCGTCGGCGAGATCCTGCACAACTACGGCACCCTGCGCCAACTCTCGGTGGAGGTCGACGTCGCCAGCGACACCGACGTCGGCGCCGCGCTGCGGGCGGTCGAGGAACTGCTGCAGGCGAGTCCCCGCGTGCTCCGGGATCCGGCGCCTCTGGTCGCGGTGGCGAGGCTCGCGGATTCGCGCATCTCGATCGGCGTCAAACCCTGGGTCAAGGTGACCGACTATGGCGCGGCCGCCGGCGAAATCAACCAGGCGATCCTCGAGAACTTCCGCCGGCGCAACATCGCCATGCCCCCGCCCCAGCGCGAGGTCCGCATGCTGGCGGCCGCCAGATAGTGCATCCCGCGACTCTCGTACCGGCCCGGCTCGCGTTCGCAGCCGACGGCACGCCGGTCTCCGAAGACTACGGCGACGTCTACCACAGCGCCGGCGGCGGCATGGCGCAGGCACGGCACGTCTTCCTGCAAGGCAACGGCCTGCCCGGGCGCTGGCAGGGGCGGCGTGCTTTCACGATCCTTGAAACTGGATTCGGCTTCGGCCTGTCCTTCCTCGCCACCTGGCGCGCCTGGCGCGAGGACGCGGCACGCAGCGAACGATTGCATTTCGTCTCGATCGAAAAGCATCCGTTCGCGGCTGGCGACCTTGAAGTTCTATTCAGGCAGCTACCCGAACTCAAAAATGAATCGACCCAGTTGATCGCCCGCTGGCCGATGCTGCTTCCCGGCATGCATCGCATCGAATTCGAAGGCGGCAACCTAGTCCTGACACTTTTTCTCGGCGACGTCGCCGACGGGCTGCCGCAGCTGCAGCTTGCAGCGGACGCGTTTTTCCTCGATGGATTCTCCCCGCCGAAGAACCCTGAGATGTGGTCGCCACCCCTGCTTCGGCACCTCGGGCGGCTCGCGGCGCCCGGCGCCACGCTGGCGACGTGGAGCGTGGCGGCGCCGGTATGCGCCGCGCTCGAGGATGCCGGCTTCGCGGTCGAGAAGGAAAAGGGATTCGGGGCGAAGCGGGAAATGCTCAGGGGAAACCTGGTCCCGAGAGGCAAGATCACTCCGGCGGGAGTCCCTGCCCGCGCCGCGATCGTCATTGGTGCCGGCATCGCCGGCGCCGCCGTGTGCGAGCGGCTCGCGGCGCGCGGCTGGCGCGTCACGCTGGTCGAACGGCACGCCGCGGCGGCCGGGGAGGCTTCCGGCAATCCCGCCGGCGTCTTCCACCCCGTGGTCTCGCCCGACGACAGCCTGTTCGCGCGCTTCACGCGCGCATCGTTCCTGCACCTGCTGCACCACTGGAAGACTCTTGAGGGCGTGGAATGGGAACGCTGTGGCGTGCTGCAGATCGCGCGCAACAGGGAAGAGGAAGCGTCGCAGCGGCGCGCACTGGCGAGCCTCGGCTATCCGCCGCGCTTCGCGCAGTTCGATGAAGCGAAGCACGGCATCTGGTTTCCCGAGGGCGGCTGGGTGCGTCCGAGGACGCTCGTGGAGGGTTTGCTTTCACGTTTTCATGTCGAAAAGCATTTCAACAAGGAAGTCGGTGCGCTGACTTTCGATGGCGCATGGAACGCAATGGACATGAACGGAAAATCCATCGCCAGCGCGCCGGTCGTCATCCTCGCAAACGCCTCGGACGCCCTGCGCCTTGCGCCGCAAGCCGCGGTGAAACTGCGCCGCGTGCGCGGCCAGCTCACGCTGGTGCCGGCGATCGCGGGACTGGATCACGTCCTGCTGCGCGGCGGCATGGCGCTGCCCGGGATCGACGGGTTTTCAGTGGTCGGCGCGAGCTTCGACGTCGACGACGACGATCCGGAGCCGCGCGTCGACAGCCACGCGGGCAACCTGGAGCGGCTGGAGCAGATGCTGCCGGGCGCATCCGCCGGCCTGGATCCGGCGCAACTCGATGGCCGTGTCGCGTTCCGCGCCGTGGTGCCGGATCGTCTGCCGATGATCGGGTCCATGGGGAACGGATTGCTTGGCTCGTTCGCCTACGGTTCACGTGGATTTCTTTGGGCAAGTCTGGCGGGAGAAATGATCGCCAGCATGCTGGAAGGAGAACCGCTGCCAGTGGAACGAAGGCTTGCAGCGGCAGTGGAACCCGGACGCTTTGCACTGAGGGCAAAAAGAAAAAGACCTGCCAGCACAAGAGACCGCCAGGGCTCTACCAACGTTCGAGCTTGATGTCGTCGTAAGACGCGGGCTGCGAGATCGGCTCGATGTGGCTCAGCGTGATCGCGTTCGGCACCAGAGAGCGGATGCGCTCCTCGACCTCTTCCGAAAGCTGGTGCGCGCGATCCACCGGCCAGGCGTCGGGCACCAGCAGGTGGAAATTGATGAAGCGCCGCGCGCCGGACTGGCGCGTGCGCAGCGCGTGGAAGTCGACGCCGTAGCGTGGCCGGTACTCGGCGAAGATTTTCTCGATCTCGCGCAGTTCAGCCTCGGGGATTGCCGCGTCCATCAAGCCGGCGAAGGAGCGTCGCATCAGCATGAAGCCGGTGAGCACGATATGCACCGCCACCGCGAGCGCGATCAGCGGATCGAGGATGTGCCAGCCGGTGAAGGCAACCAGGGCGACGCCGACGATGATGGCCGCCGAGGTCCAGACATCGCTCATCAGGTGGTGGCCGTCGGCCTCCAGCGCGATGCTGTGCATCTTGCGGCCGACCGAGATCAGCATCAGGCCGCAGCCGAGGTTTATCGCCGAGGCGGCGGCCGAGAGCGCGATGCCGAGCAACGGCGCTTCGATCGGCTGCGGATCGGACAGGCGCGGCACGGCGGCGTAGGCGATGCTCGCCGCGGCAAGCACGATCAGCGCGCCTTCGATGCCGCTGGCGAAATATTCCGCCTTGAAGCGGCCGTAGGGGTGCGCGGCGTCGGGCGGCGAGGCCGCCAGGCGCAGCATCGACAGCGCGAGCAGCGCCGCGGCGAGGTTGATCAGGGATTCGAGCGCATCCGACAACAGGCCGACCGAACCTGTGACCTGCCACGCCAGGGTCTTCAACGTGATGGTCGCGAGTGCCGCCGCGACCGAGTACCAGGCGTAGCGCTCGAGCGGGAAGTCTGCGGCCATGCGAGGCGCTAGGACGGGCGCAGAATCGCGGGGCTCGCTTCCTTTACGTCGCGGATGCCGCAAAGCGCCATGGACACATCCAGTTCCTTGCGAATGATTTCGAGGGCGAGCGAGACGCCCTTTTCACCCATCGCGCCAAGCGCCCAGGCGAAGGCTTTGCCGATGAACACGCCCCTCGCGCCCAGCGCCAGCGCCTTTAGCACGTCCTGCCCTGAGCGCACGCCACCGTCGAAGAACACCTCGAGCCGGTCGCCCACCGCATCCGCCACCTCAGGCAGCGCACGGATCGAGGACACGGTGCCATCGAGCTGCCGCCCGCCGTGGTTGGAGACGACAATGGCGTCAGCGCCAGTGGAGGCGGCGATCTTCGCGTCGTCCGCATCCAGGATGCCCTTCAGGATGAGCTTGCCGCCCCATTGCTTCTTGACCCATTCGATGTCCTTCCAGGAAAGCGTCGGGTCGAACTGCCCCGCGATCCACTGCGACAGCGTGAGCAGGTTGTCGGCGCCCTTGATCTGGCCTTCGAGGTTGCCGAACGACCGCCTCTTGCTTTGCATGATGTTGAAGACCCAGGACGGCTTGCAAAGCATGTCGACAAGATTCGCGACTTTCAGCTGCGGCGGCACGGTCAGGCCGTTCTTGATGTCCATGTGCCGCTGTCCCTGGATCTGCAGGTCGAGCGTCAGCACCAGCGCGGA
>JANNXB010000093.1:0-8600 GCA_031409355.1 Betaproteobacteria bacterium
CCTGGTGTGTTCGATGCTGGGCGGCATGAAAGCCGTCACCTGGACCCAGGTCGCGCAATACATCATCCTGATCGTGGCCTACCTGACGCCAGTCGTCTGGCTCGGCATCAAACATACCGGCAGCCCGATCCCGCAGGTTGCCTATGGCTACACGCTTCAAAAGGTGGGTGAACTCGAGAAGAAGATCACCGCCGACCCGAAGGAGCAAGAAGTCCGCAAGATCTTTGCCGACCGCGCCGCCGCCGGCCGCGCGGCCCTGGCCGCGCCCGACAAGGCCTACGCCGACGGCAAATCCAAGGTCGACCAAGCGCTGGCTGACGCGAAGTCGTCCAATGCACCGGCCGACCAGCTGACAGCGGCCGAGAAGGCGGTCACTGCGTATCCGAAGGACGCCGCCGCCGCAAAAGCGCTGTACACCCGCGAAGCCGGCCTGGCGGCGCGCTCGAACCCACCGCGACCACATGCCCAGGCCTTTGCGGGCAAGGACGAAGCGGCGCAGAACACGTCCCGACTGAACTTCATTGGCATCGTGTTTTGCATGATGTTCGGCACTGCAGCGCTGCCGCACATCCTGATGCGGTACTACACAACACCCAGCGTGCAACAGGCGCGGGTGTCGGTGTTCTGGTCGCTGTTCTTCATCTTCCTGCTGTACTTCACCGCACCTTGCCTGGCGGTGCTTGCCAAGTACGACATGTTCTCCAACCTGGTCGGCAGTTCATTCGCATCGTTGCCGGCCTGGGCGGCGGCGTGGGCCAAGGTCGATCCGACGCTGTTGAATATCACCGACATCAACAAGGACGGCATCGTGCAGTGGGCCGAGGTGGTGATCGGCGGTGACCTGATCGTTTTGGCCACGCCAGAGATTGCCGGCTTGCCGTATGTCGTCTCGGGCCTGGTTGCGGCAGGTGGCCTTGCGGCTGCGCTGTCAACTGCCGACGGCCTGCTGCTGACGATCGCCAATGCGCTGTCGCATGACCTGTACTACAAGATGATCGACCCGAATGCCTCGACGACCAAGCGTGTGACGATTTCCAAAGCGCTGCTGGTGGTGGTGGCGATCTCGGCGGCCTACGTGACCTCGTTCAAGCCGGGAGACATCCTGTTCCTGGTCGGCGCGGCGTTCTCGCTGGCTGCCTCGGCGTTCTTTCCGCCGCTGGTGCTCGGTGTGTTCTGGAAGCGTGCCAACAAGTGGGGCGCCATCGTCGGCATGCTGGCGGGTCTGAGCGTTTGCGTTTATTACATGCTGCGAACCTACCCATTCTTCACCAACATGGGCGTGCCGAAGATGGACCTGTGGTTCGGGCTCAATCCGGTGTCGGCCGGGATGTTCGGCCTGCCGGTCGGGTTGCTGACCATCATCATCGTCAGCTATCTGACCTCCCCGCCCTCGAAGGAGGTGCAGGAGCTGGTCGAGCATGTGCGCTACCCGAATCTGAAGGGCGACACGATGGTCAGCGAAGCCCGGTAGCATCGGGCCGTTGGCACGACAAGGCCCGCTTCGGCGGGCTTTGTTTTTGTGAGAGGGTCTACATTGCAAGGAGTCTGGAAATGAAAGCAATCCTGATCGCCGCGATGTGCGGCCTAGTACTTGCTCTGGCGGGCTGCTCCGGCGGCGGGGGCGGTCAGCAGCGCGGCCTGTTCACCGGTTACGTGACCGACAAGACCGAGCAGGAGGTCGAAGCGAAGTTCGGCAAACCCGTCACCGTCGATGCGGCGAATCCAAACACCAGGAAATGGACCTATAAGCGGATCACCTTCGATCCGGATAACCAGAACCTGGTCGACAACGAGACCATTCTGATCTTCCAGAAAGACGCGGCCGGGAACTTCAAGGTCACCCAGGTGATCTTCGGTTAAGCCGTCAGACTGCGAGGTCCTTTACGAGGTGGGCGAGGTCGTCGCGCCCCGTTTCCTGGATTAACCGGCGCGTCATCTTGGGATCGAAGCGCAGCAGGTGCATCACCGCCTCGTCGAAGCGTTCCCGGTTGCCCGTGGTGTGCAGTGCCATGCAGAGCGCGTACCACGCGTGGGGGTTCATGGGCTGCAGGGCGGCCGCCTGCTCCAGTGCCGTGGCAGCGTCCTTGTGCCGGTCCAGCGCGGCGAAGGCGAGGCCCAGGCCGTACCAGGCGCGATCGAGTTTGGGATTCAGGCGCGTGGCTTCCGTGAACGCCTTCGCAGCCCGATCGTGCTGACCGCGCTTGTCCAGCGTATAGCCGAGGTTGAAATGCGCTACCGCGTTGCCGGGATCAGCCTTAAGCACTGCCTCGAAGTAGGGCTCGGCGTCGGCAAACCGCTCTTGTGACGCGAGCAGGTAGGCAATGCGGTTCGGGGGCCGCAGGAAGTCCGGCTGGGCACGCAGGGCGTCGCGATAGGCGGCGATTGCCTGCGGCGTGAAGCCGAACAGTTCGAGCAGGCGGCCGCGAAGGTAGTATTGCCAATGTTCCATCTGACGATGACGGGTTGAGGCGATGTACGAGGTTATCGTAATTCTGAAGGCGTTGACGGAGATTGCGGGCGTCGACTTCTTCGGCCAGGGCGTGCTCTGGGTGATCGCGGGCTCCAAGCGCAACGAAAACGGGGTCTATAACCTGTTCAAGGTCCTCACCTCTCCTTTCACAAAGGCGACCCGGTTCATCACACCGCGCATCATCCTAGACGCGCATATCGGCCTGGTGGCCTTCTTCCTGTTGATCGTGCTGTGGCTGATCCTGACCGTGACGAAGATCAAGATGGTGCTGGACGCCTCGGCTGGCGCATCCTGACACCGTCGGCTGATAGAATCCCGTTTCGCCACACCCCGGAGAGATGGCCGAGCGGCTTAAGGCGCACGCTTGGAAAGCGTGTGTACGCTAATCACGTACCGTGGGTTCGAATCCCACTCTCTCCGCCACCCGCGCCGCTTTCATTCCGGTTCGGCGGGCTGGATCAGGCACCACTCGTTATCGCATTTGCGGCAGCGCACCTGCGAAGACGAGATCAGGCGAAAGCGGGCGTAGGCGCCGCAGGCGCGGCAGGTGGCGTGCTCGCCGAGCGATTCGGCTTCGACGAGGATCACCTGGTACCTGCGCAGGCCGTAGATGCCGATGGCGGCCGCTGTGGCGACGACGGTGACGTAGAGGAGCAGCCGCAGGAACGAGCCGCGGAAGCTCAGTTCCTCGAAGCAGGCGGCGATCGCGATCATGCAGATGAAACCGCTGACGAACCAGGCGTGCCCTTCGATCAGGCGTCGCTCGTACCAGCGCGCGAATCCAAGGCGACGGATGCTGTCCGCAGGTTCCATGCGTCGGGGATGATGGCATACAATGGATGCGGCGGGCCCCCCCGCATTGCAGGCTGGTGAACCTGGTCAGGTCCGGAAGGAAGCAGCCACAGCTGGAATCTGCAAGTGCCGGGGTCAGGCTCGCCATCTTTTCTATCGTTTCGCCCGGTAAAATCAGGCATGAGTTACCAAGTCCTCGCGCGCAAGTGGCGGCCGCGTGATTTTGCCAGCCTGGTCGGGCAGGAGCATGTCGTCAAGGCCCTGCGCCATGCGCTGACCGAACAGCGGCTGCACCATGCCTACCTTTTCACCGGCACTCGCGGCGTGGGCAAGACCACGCTGGCCCGGATCCTGGCGAAGTGCCTGAACTGCGAGACCGGCATCACGCCCGATCCTTGCGGCAAGTGCAGTGCGTGCAAAGAGATTGACGCGGGACGGTATATAGATCTGGTGGAAGTTGATGCGGCAACGAATACTAAAGTTGAGGAAATGCGCGAACTGCTGGAACGTGCGCAGTATTCGCCGACAAGTGGCCGATTCAAAGTGTATGTAATTGACGAAGTGCATATGCTTTCAAACTCGGCATTCAACTCAATGCTTAAGACGCTGGAAGAACCGCCAGCGCACATCAAATTCATTCTTGCAACCACCGACCCGCAGAAAATTCCGGTGACGGTGCTGTCGCGCTGCCTGCAGTTCAACCTGAAGCAGATGCCGCGCGCATCGATCGTCGCGCGCCTCGAGAAGATCCTGCCGGAGGAGAAGATTGCCTTCGATGCGGAGGCGCTCGCGCTGATCGCGCGCGCGGCCGCCGGCAGCATGCGCGATGCGCTATCGCTGCTGGATCAGGCGATTGCGCATGGCGAAGGCCGCCTGGATGCGGCCGGGGTGCGCGAGATGCTGGGAACGGTGGATGAAACCTACCTGCTGAGGCTGCTGGAAGCCGTGGCCACGGGTGACGGTCCGGCGCTTGCAGCGATCGCCGATGAGATGCAGGCGCGCAGCCTTGCCTTTGGCGGCGCGCTCCAGGACCTGGCGAGCCTGCTGCTGCGCGTGACGTTGGCGCAGACAGTGCCGGACGCCCTGGAGAAGGACCTGCCAGAGCGCGAGCGCGTCGTGGCGCTCGCGCAGACACTTGATCCTGAAATGGTGCAACTGTGCTACCAGATCGCGCTCCAGGGGCGCGAGGATCTGTCGCTCGCGCCGGACGAGCATGCCGGCTTCCTGATGACGATGTTGAGGATGCTGGCGTTCAGGCCGGAAGCGAGTTCTTCCGGCACAGGGAAGGAAGAGAAATCCATTCCAGCCAGGGCAGCACCAAAGCCGGTGGCGCAGTTTGACGGCAACTGGCCCGCGCTGGTGCAATCGCTGCCGCTATCGGGCGGCCCGAAAGAACTGGCGCGCAACAGCGAGCTGCGGGGTTTCGAAAACGGCGTTTTCGACCTGGTGGTGCAGAAGTCCATGGGGCATCTTGCGGGTGACAGCTATCGCGAGAAGCTGCAGGCGATACTCGCCACGCATCTGGGCAGTCCCGTAAAGGTGCGAGTGGCCACTGGCGAGGTGCTCGGTGCGACCGCCTCGACACTCGATGCGGCGGATCGGGGCGCGCGGCAGGCGCAGGCGACGCGCGCGGTGAAAGGCGACAGTTTCGTGCAGGACCTCGTCAACCTCTTCGACGGCAGGGTCGTCGATTCGACTATCCGGGAAAAACAGCCATGAAAGGCAATATCGGCCAGATGATGAAGCAGGCGCAGATGATGCAGGAGAACATGCGCCGCATGCAGGAACAACTGGGCAGCATCGAGGTGGAAGGTCAGTCAGGTTCGGGCATGGTGAAAATCGCCATCACCTGCAAGCACGAGGTGCGCCGGGTGAGCATCGATCCCTCCCTTACATCCGACCGGGAAATGCTGGAGGACCTGCTGGTGGCGGCATTCAACGACGCGGCGCGAAAAGTCGATGCCACCGTCGCGGAGAAGATGGGCAGCCTGACCGCGGGGATGGGGCTTCCCGCCGGATTGAAGCTGCCCTTTTAAGACGGAAGATCGTTGACCCAGAAAGTGAAGAGAGACTCCGTCCCGGGCGCCGAGGGCCTCGAGCGGCTGATCGAAACCTTGCGGGTTCTTCCCGGCGTGGGACCGCGCTCGGCGCAGCGCATGGCCTACTACCTGATGCAGCATGATCGCGCCGGCGCGGAGGCGCTGGCGCAGTCTCTGGGCGATGCCTTGCGCACGGTGCGTCATTGCAGCCGTTGCAATTGCTTCACCGAGGAGGAAATCTGCGTTCTTTGCCGTTCTCCTCGGCGCGATGCGGCGTTGCTGTGCGTGGTCGAGACGCCCGCGGACCAGGCGATGGTCGAGCAAACGCTCAGTTTTTCGGGAATGTACTTCGTCCTGATGGGCCGGCTTTCCCCGCTCGATGGCATCGGTCCGCGCGACATCGGCCTGGACAGGCTGCTGGCGCGGGCAGCGGACGGCGTGGTCCAGGAGGTGATCCTGGCGACGAATTTCACGAATGAAGGCGAGGCCACGGCCCACTACATCGCAGAAATGCTGCGCGCGCGAGGGATCCGCGCCACGCGCATTGCGCGCGGCGTGCCCCTGGGCGGGGAACTGGAGTACGTGGATGTCGGCACCATTTCGCAGGCTTTGCTGGACCGGCGCGGGTTATAGTCTGGCCACTGGAGGATGGACATGAGGAAGCTCGTTGGTTTTGCGCTTTTTTTCGCTATTTCTTCCGTACAAGGACAGATCGAAAAGCGCGATGTCCACATCGCAGTCGGCGGCAAGGTTGCGTTGTACTACCTGCCACTGACGATCACGGAGCGCCTGGGATATTTCAAGGACGAGGGGCTAAACGTGCGCATCAGCGACTTCGCCGGCGGCACGCGCTCGCTGGAGGCGGTGGTCGGCGGCAGCGCCGACGTGGTGGCGGGCTCCTACGAGCACACCATCAACATGCAATCGAGGAAGATTCCGTTCCAGGCTTTCGTGCTCTCTGGCGCTGCGCCGCAGATCACCGTTGCCATCTCCAGCAAACTGGCCGCGACCTACAAGTCGCCCAAGGACCTGAAGGGGCTCAAGGTCGGTGTCAGCGCGCCAGGCTCCAGTACCAACATGGTCATCAATCTGCTCCTCGCCAAGGGGGGATTGAAGCCGACCGACGTGTCGATCATTGGCATCGGGGCGGGCGCAAATGTCATTTCCGCCGTGGACCAGGGCAGGGTAGACGTGATCTCGCAGACCGATCCGGCTGTCACGATCCTGGAGAGGGATGGCAAGGTGAAAGTGATTGCCACATCGCGCACGCTGGAGGGAACCGTGAGCCTGTTCGGCGGGCCGATGCCTGCGGCGAGCTTCTACGCGCCGGTCGAGTTCGTGAAGAAAAACCCGAACACCGTACAGGCGTTGACCAACGCCACCGTGCGCGCCCTGATCTGGATGCAGGAGGCGTCCCCGCAGCAGATCCTCGCCACCGTGCCCGAGGAATACACCCTCGGCAACAAGGCGATGTACCTGTTCGCGTACAACAACGTCAAGACCGCGTACTCGACGGACGGGCTATTCAGCGAAGCCGGCGCGAAAACGACGCTGAAGGCTCTGGCATCTACGAACCCGAAGTTGATTCCCTCGGAGATCCGGCTCGGCGAGACATATACGAACGAGTTCGTGAACAAGGCGCTCGCCAAGTACGCCAAGAAAAAGTAGCGCGCGATGCAGATTGCGCAGCCGGCGCTCGCGCTGGAGCAGATCAGCGTCACGTTCATTTTGCCGAACGAGGCGCGCTACACCGCGATCCGGGACACCACGCTGGTGGTGCGCCCGGGCGAGTTTGTATCCGTGGTCGGGCCCACCGGCTGCGGCAAGTCCACGCTGCTGAACATCGCCGCCGGCCTGCTGGCGCCCTCGGCTGGCGGGGTACGCGTGTTCGGCGAAGTCCTGCAGGGTCTGAACCGCAAGGCGGGCTACCTTTTCCAGACCGAAGCGTTGCTGCCTTGGCGCACCGCCCTGGACAACGTTGTCGTCGGCCTGGAGTTCCGCGGGGTGCCGCGGGAAGAGGCCCTGGCGCAGGGCGAAGCCTGGCTGACACGCGTCGGCCTGCGTGGCCACGGCGGGCGTTATCCACACCAGCTCTCAGGCGGCATGCGAAAGCGCGTGGCGCTGGCGCAGACGCTGATTCTCGACCCCCAGATCATCCTGATGGACGAGCCGTTCTCGGCCCTGGACATTCAGACCCGGCAGCTGATGGAAAATGAATTGCTCGAGCTCTGGTCGGTAAATCGCAAGTCGGTGATCTTTATCACCCACGACCTGGAGGAGGCGATTTCGCTCTCGGACCGTGTCGTTGTGCTGTCCGCGGGCCCCGAATCTCACCCGATCGGGGAGTATGAGATCGACCTGCCGCGGCCGCGCGACGTCGCCGAGATCCGCCTCACGCCGCGCTTCGTCGACCTGCACACGCGGATCTGGCACACCATGAAGGAAGAAGTGCTCAAAGGCTATGAACAGCAAAAAAACCAGTAGGTCGCTGCGCGTCTGGCAGGTACTTCTGCTAGTGACCCTGTTTGCCTTCTGGCACATCGCCACGCATCCGACGCTGATCCCGCCGCTGTATTTCGACAACCCGCACAAGGCCGCGTTTTTCTTTGGCCAACCCCTCGAGGTCCTGGGCAGGATCTGGACCTGGTTTTCCTCGGGTTCGATCTACGAGCACCTCGGCGTCACGCTGATGGAAACCGCGCTCGCCTTCGTCATCGGGACCGGCTCCGGGCTCGCCATGGGCCTGTGGCTCGCGCTCAGCCCGACGGCAGCCGCGCTGCTGGATCCCTACATAAAGGCAGTGAACTCCATGCCGCGTGTCATCCTGGCGCCGATATTCGGCGTCTGGTTCGGCCTCGGCATGGCTTCCAAGGTCGCTCTGGGCGTGACGCTCGTCTTCTTCATTGTCTTTTTCAACGTGTACCAAGGTGTGCGCGAAGTCAGCCCCACGGTTCTGGCCAACGCGCGGATGCTGGGGGCGAGCGACCGGCAGCTGCTGCGCAGCGTCTATGTGCCCAGCGCCATGAGCTGGGTGTTCGCAAGCCTGCACAATTCCGTTGGACTCGCATTCGTCGGCGCGGTGGTGGGGGAATACCTCGGGTCCTCGCGCGGCGTCGGCTACCTGATCCTGCAGGCCGAAGGCACCTTTGACATCAATTCGGTATTCGCGGGCATCATGGTGCTCACTGCGTTTGCCCTGGCGCTCGATTGGATGGTTACGATCGCCGAACGGCGCCTGATGGTCTGGCAACCACGCAGCGGTGAAACTGAAAGGATATGAAAGTGAAAATCAGAGTCGT
>JANNXB010000094.1:0-4192 GCA_031409355.1 Betaproteobacteria bacterium
GCGCGCTGATGGCGAGCGCCGAGGGCACCAGGATCGCCTTGTTCACCGCGGAGCCCTTGGCCACCGCCCAGACCACCGGCAATTCGCGGTCGGCCCGCACCCCGGCCACCTGCTGCGCGTTCAGGGCCAGGTCGTCGCCCAGCACCCCGGCGGTTTTCTTCGCCGCCACCTTGGTGAGGATCGCCACATCGTCCAGCACCGTGGCGATGTCGTCTAGCAGTGCGAGCAAGCTGGTGGCCATGGGGGAACCTGCGGTATGGAATCAGGTGCGGCGGTATTTAATCGGGGGCGACGGTTATTTGGATAGCGCCTCGCGCACGAATTCAAGCCGGTCCTGGCCGAAGAACATGTCGCTGCCCACGAACATGGTGGGCGCGCCGAAGACGCCGCGCTTGACCGCGTCGTCGGTGACGTCGATGAGCTTCGCTTTCACTTCCGGGTCGGCGGCGAGGGCGGCGAGGGCGGGCGCGTCGAAGCCGGCTTTCTGCAAGGTATCTGCGACCACCGCCGCATCGCCGAGATTGCGGGGCTCGACCCACATCGCGTGGAACATCGCATCCACGTAGCGCTGGAACAGGTCGGGCTGCCGCATCTGCAATCCCACGGCGATGCGCATCAGCGTTAGCGTGTTGATGATGAAGTGGGGATTTTTCAGCAAGGGCACGCCGTAGCGCCGCGCCCAGCGCTCCATGTCGCCCCACATCCACGCGCCCTTGAGGGCGACCAGCACCGGGCTCTGGTTGCCGGCGCCCTTGAACACGCCGCCCAGCAGCATCGGCCGCCACACGATCTCGGCGCCGCATTCGCGGGCGATCTTGGGCAGCTGCGTGTACGCCAGGTAGGCGGTCGGGCTGCCAAAGTCGAAATAGAACTCGATTTGTTTGCGCATGCGGGAATCTTCCCATACGTTACAGTTGGATCAAAGGAGAAAGCATGATCCAACTGCACTACTACCCCGGAAATGCCAGTTTCGCCCCGCACCTGCTGCTCGAGGAACTCGGCACGCCATTCGAATTGCAATATGTGGACCGCACGGCGGGCGTTCACAAGGCGCCCCCTTACCTAAAGCTCAACCCGAACGGCCTGATCCCGGTGCTGGTGGACGGCGGCATGGTGCTGTACGAAACCGCCGCCATCTGCCTGCACCTCGCCGATTCGCACCCGCAGGCGGGCCTCGCGCCCTCGCTGGGAACGCCGGAGCGCGCGCACTTCTACAAGTGGCTGATGTGGCACACCAACACGCTGCAGGCCGCGCTCATCATTTACTTCTACCCCGAGCGCTGGGTCAACGAGGGCAACGCCGCGGGCGCCGCGGAGGTGAAGGCGCACGCCGAAGCGAAGATCGGCGCCATGCTCGACCAGATGGAAGCGCATCTCGCCTCGCACGGCAAGGACTGGTTCTTCGGCGAGCGCTACACCGCGCTCGATGCCTACGCGTTCCTGATGTGCCGCTGGACGCGCGGCTTCGGGCGCCCCGCGCGCAGCCTGCCGAATTTAGGTCCCTACCTGAACCGGATGCTGGCGCGCCCGGCGGTCAAGCGTGTGTTCGAGAAAGAAAAGCTGGCAGCGCCCTACGTCTGAGGCGACCAGCCGTAGGTCTTGGCGCAGGCGCCGCCCATCAGCATCGCTTTTTCTTCCTTGCCCAGGCGGTCGGTGAGGCGGAAGGGTTCGACGGCCTGTTCGTAGTTGACCACCGCGAAGGCGCGGGTCCAGTCGGTGCCCCACAGGCAGCGCTGGAAACCCCAGGCGTCGAAGATGCGGGCGAGCGGCTCCCAAATGTCCGGGAAGGGATACGGTTCCCGCGACAGCGTGCAGGCGCCGCTCACTTTGAGTACCGCGTTCGGGCGCCTGGCAAGCTCCAGCACCGTCGGCAAGTCGGCCCAGGACTGCAGCGGCGCGGGCGCCGCGCGAGGTTGCTTGATGCCCAGGTGGTCGATGATGAATCTCGTGTCCGGGTAGCGGTCGATCAACGTCTTGCCCGCGTCGAGGTTGCCCCAGCAATGCATGTTGACCGGAAAGCCGTGCCGGACGGCTTCGCGCAGGATCCGCTCGAGGCCCGGGTGGTCCGGGTCGCAGCCCCACTCCTTCGTCATCAGGATGCGGATGCCGACTGCGCCCGGCGTCCTCTTCCAGTCGGCGATGACCTCGGCCACCGCCGGATCCTCCGGGTCGACCGGCGTGACGAGGGCAAGCCGGCCGGGATGGGCCCGCTGCACTTCGAGCGCGTAGCTGGCGTCGTACCGGTACAGGGAAAAGGCGGAGATGAAAATCGCGCCGTCGACGCCGACCTTGTCCATCGCCGCCACCATCTCGTCCCCCGTGACGTGGGCGGGCCAGTTCGGCGCCGTGTCCCAGGGCCGTTTCGGCGTGTTCGCCTCATAGGCGTGGACCTGCGAATCGATGATCTTCATTCGAAAGAAAATCGTATCAGGTAAATCGGGGTCAGAGCCCGATAAAATTCCGCACATGCCGACCACCTATCCCGTCATGCGCTGGAAAATCGGCGCCGTCACCATCACGCGCGTGGTGGAGATCGAAGGCTCATCGCCCAGCACGTTCTTCTTCAGGGACAGCCGGCCGGAGCAGTTGCTACAGCACGCCTGGCTGCAGCCCAACTTCCTCACCGAGGAGGGCCGCATGCGCGCCTCGATCCACTGCTTCGTGATCGAGTCCGGGGGCAAGGCCATCGTCGTCGACACCTGCGTCGGCAACGACAAGCCGCGCGAACTGAAGAGCTGGAACATGCGGCAGGGCAGGTTCCTCGAAGACCTCGCCGAGGCCGGTTTCGCGCGCGAACGCGTGGACACCGTCGTCTGCACCCACCTGCACGTGGACCACGTCGGCTGGAACACGATGCTGAAGGACGGCAATTGGACGCCGACCTTTCCGAACGCGCGCTACCTTTTCGGTAAAACGGAATGGGAGCACTGGGAGAATGAAGCGGAGGGCCCGGATCGCGCGGTTCGCAATGATTCCGTGCGCCCGATCCTCGATGCCGGCCTCGCCGAGCTGGTCGCGATGGACCATCGCATCACCTCGGAAGTCTTCCTCGAGCCCACCCCCGGCCACACGCCCGGGCATGTCAGCGTGCGCGTGAGCTCGAAAGGCGAGGAGGCCGTGATCACCGGCGACCTCATGCACCACCCGGTGCAATGCGCCGAACCGGGCTGGGCCAGCAACTTCGACGCCGATCCGGAAGCCGCGCGCCGCACGCGCCGTGAATTCCTCGAGCGTTACGCCGACCAGCCCGTGCTTGTGCTGGGAACCCATTTCGCAACCCCGACGGCCGGAAAAATCGTTCGCGACGCGGAGCGCTTCCGTTTCGCGGTTTCGTGAGACAGTAGAAGTCGATGACCACGCGTAGCGACGACCAATCCGTGGTCCAGCGGATCCTGGACCACATCGCGCAGGGCACCACCGACACCGGCGCGGATGTCTGGCGCGAGCCGGTGGCCAACTACCGCTCCACCGAACGCCTCGCCGCCGAACTCGCCGTCCTGCGCCGCCTGCCGGTGCCGTTCTGCCCGTCCGCGGCGCTTCCCGAAACCGGTTCCTACGTCGCGCGCGAAGCCGCGGGTGTGCCGCTGCTCGTGGTGCGAGGCGCGGACGGCAAGGCGCGCGCCTTCCGCAACGCCTGCCGCCACCGCGGCACGCAACTCGCCAATGGCGCGGGTTGCGCCAAATCCTTCGTCTGCCCGTACCACGCCTGGACCTACACGCTGGAAGGCCGGCTGCGCCACGTGCCGCATGAAGAGGGTTTTCCCGGGCTGGACAAGAGCACGCACGGGCTTGTGCCGGTGCATGCAGAGGAGCGGCTGGGACTTGTTTTTGTGTCCCAGGAAAAACAAAATTCAATAGATAGCGAACTGCCAAACATTCTCCGCCCTGACCAACCCCTGTTCGCCACCACGGAGCGTGAACTGGACGTCAACTGGAAGGTATTCCTCGAAGGCTTCATCGAGGGCTACCACATCCGCTTCACGCATCCGGAGAGCTTTTTCCCCTACGGCTACGACAACCTGAACCTGGTCGACCTCTACGGCCGCAGCAGCCGCATCACCTATCCGTTCAGGCGCATCGAGAAGCTCAAAAAGGTCGCGCCCGCGGAGCGCAAGGTCGAGGGACTGCTGACTTACGTGTACCACCTGTTCCCGAACGTCATCATCACCATCCTGTCGCGCCACACCAACGT